>CAKREJ010000056.1 GCA_934317185.1 uncultured Anaerobutyricum sp.
AACGATTTGTATGAATATGAGAAATCTTTTCAGAAAACAGTCGGAATTACTAAAGAATATTTAAGAAAAAAAGAAAATATATTTATAAATTGTCTTGCAATTTTGTTTCTATATAATTATTTATGAATTGTTTTAATGCATTTGCCGCAATACTAAGCGGTGTCCGTTTCGATTCTACCAGGCAGATCTGTCTCTGAGGGATTTTCTCTATAAGGGGTACTTTTATTATTTTTCCATCTTCTAACGCTTCTATACCTACATTTTCCGGTAAAAATCCTACTCCAAGATCATAGACAACCATTGGAAGAATCTGGTGAATCGTTCCAGCTTCAATATCTGGATTTAACTTTAAACCATATCTTTGATAAAAATTGCTGAAAAACTCATATGACTTTGTTCCTCTCCCAAGACAAATGAGTGGATAATCTTGCATCTTCGAAAGATGTACTGGCTCCTCGCACAATTCTTTATGCGAGCTGCTCACTACCATTACATCCGAAAAATCCATCAGCGACGTAGATTTTAATGTAGCAGGAATATCGGCCGGCGTAGATACTACTGCCAGATCAACCAGACCATCTTTTACTTCCTGAATCGTCTCCGGCGTAGAGTGATTGGAAAGACGAATACGAATGCCCGGATATGCTTTCCGAAAGTCTGCCATCACCTGTAAGATCAGTAAATGTAACGCAATTTCACTTACACCGACGGTTATGATTCCACTCTGCAAGCTTTTATCATTTGCCAATTCTAACTCTGCCAGTTGAAAATGCTGGTATGCGATCGTTACGTGCTTATACAGCTTCTCCCCTTCTCTTGTAAGCGTTACTCCTCTATTTGAACGAATAAACAAACGACAGCCAAGCTGATTCTCCAGATTATTCATAAAATGCGTAATATTAGGCTGATTACTCATCAGAATCTCTGCCGCCTTTGAAAAGCTCTTATATTTAGCCGCATAATAAAATATGCGATAGTAATCGTATGTAATTTCCATGTTGGTCTCCTCCTTTTTGTCTCGGTGTTTAACAGACGAAACTAAGAAAATAGATATATAGCATCTGTTCCGTATCACTGTGCTCATAATGCTCGCCCGCATTATGAGCTTGCTCTAAAGTCACAGATGCTATATATCTATTTTCTTCGTTTCTGTTTTTAGAAATTCCAGAGATAAAATATCAGTGATACCCAAAATGTAGGGTAAATACATATTCGATTTCTATCTCTGAAGAAGAAAGGGGATAATAATCTAATTTAATCCAACATTCCTTTAGCATTTCTAAAACAAAAACTATAAAACTCTTTATACAGCAACATTCTTCAAACACAATTGTTCTCCCGAAGAAATTAAATCTACTATTCTCCAGTATTTCTATAAACAGAAAACTCTAAACATCTTATTTTGGCAGATGCGGCTTCGGAGCAAGCGCTGGATATGAATGCGAAAGCGAACATTCAATACGCAGCGACTATAGAGCAGCTGTCAAAATAAGATGTTTAGAGTTTTCGTCAGCTTATAGAAAATGCTGCTTTATCACCGGATTTAATCTCTTTGTTAATATCCCGCTTAAGATTCCGATTAAGATTCCTGCCACGAGTCCCGAAAGAATTAATATTGGGAGATAGTAGGCTAATGCCTTTGTTTCTAATACAAACATGGCAACTATGATCTGACCTACATTATGAAAAATACCTCCTGCTACACTCACTCCTACAGAAGAGAACTTCTTTGTTTTCTTCAAAAGTGCCATAACAAGCATACTCATCGCCGCTCCTGCCGCACTGTATACCATCGCAAATCCACTGCCAAACAAAAAGCCGGATAATAAAATTCTAAGTGCTGAAATGAGGCATGCCGCCGGTACTCCTGCTATGTAAAGAAGAAGCATTGTAACAATATTGGCAAGTCCCAGCTTCACTCCCGGAATTCCAAGATTTATTGGTATAAGCTGTTCAATATATCCTGCAACTAAGGCAAGTGCAAGAAACATTCCATAAAAAGCTGTCTTTTTGGCACTCATATTTTTCTCCTGTCTATTTCTTTTCCCATCGTCCGGAAGCACCACATGGAAGAACAAGACCACTTGCACTGACAGGAAGACCAACCTCATCCGCACTGACTTCTCCACCATGCTTTTTAGCAATCGCACTTCCTAACATATAAGAAAGAACGGCAGGCTGCAATCCTGTTGTATAAGAATTAATTAAAAAGAACAGTGGGTCTTTAGAAAGGAGCTTCTCACAAAGACATACAAGAGAATAAATCTTCTCCTCAATCTTCCAGATTTCTCCCTTTGGACCTCTTCCATAAGATGGAGGATCCATTATGATTCCATCGTAATGATTGCCTCGACGAATCTCTCGTTCTACAAACTTCACACAATCATCCACAAGCCAGCGAATCGGTGCATCACCAAGACCGGAGGCAACGGCATTCTCCTTTGCCCAGGTAACCATTCCCTTAGAAGCATCTACATGAGTTACGGATGCTCCTGCGGCTGCGGCTGCTAACGTAGCTCCACCTGTATAGGCAAATAAGTTAAGCACCTTTACCGGACGGCCTGCTTTCTTAATCTTATCAGAAAACCAGTCCCAGTTAACTGCCTGTTCCGGAAAAAGTCCTGTATGCTTAAAACTAAATGGCTTTAAATGAAAGGTAAGGCTACGATAGTGAATATCCCACTGCTTTGGAAGATCAAAAAACTCCCACTCTCCGCCACCTTTTTTACTTCTGTGATAATGTGCGTTTAAATGTTTCCAGCGTTTATCTTCTTTCTTTGTATTCCAGATTACCTGTGGGTCTGGACGAAGAAGGGTGTATTTGCCCCAACGTTCCAGCTTTTCGCCCTCGCTGCAATCTATTACTTCATATTCTTTCCAGTTATCTGCTAACCACATATTTTATCCTCACTTATTTTTAATCTAACTATGAAAATATTCTAATCGCTATAGTTTACCCTGTCAATAGAAACGAAACTTAAAATATCCCCTATTTCAGTTTTTCGCACTCATTTTTCAGAAAATGTATTGCGGCTTCTGCTTCTTTTCTTGTAACTCCTTCCGGTGAATAAACCGCTTTCTGTCGAATCATCATACAAAGATGTAACTTTTTAGGTTCAACTTCTCTGTCAAAGGTACAAAGTCTTTTTTCAAAGGTTCTTACACGATTATCTTTTATCTTTTCTTTTCCATATAATGTTTTACACAAAATATCATACCAGAATATAACTGCCTGACTATATTTTTTCTGTTTTAAAAGTTTATCTGTTTTACGGATTTGATATATTTTTTGTAACTGCTTTCTAAATATAAAAAGCAGAAGACCTACTATGAAAATGAACAAACATAACAGATGCCATATTTTCCGGATACCTCTTCCACCTTTCCTTCCCCTTAAACCATCCTGTGGAATCTTTTGCGGTGCTTCTACGGTTTTCTTTTCTGTTGTCTGTTCTTTTTCCTGTGTTTTTTGTTCCTGCTGTTTTTCTTTTTTTTCTTCTTTCTTCTTATTCTCATTTTCCAAAGCTTTATCCGATGAACTTGAATTACTCACAGCAGTTTCCTGTGTCTCATAGTACGGTGTTCCCATAATATTTTCATATTTGGGGGTAACTTCTACCGGAATCCATCCCATTCCATCAAGATAAATTTCCGGCCAGGCATGTGCGTATTTTTGAGAAATCGTCACTGTTTCTGCTGTTCCTGCATTCTTTACTGTTTCCGGAGTAAGGAGATAGCCTTCTACATAACGAGATGGAATTCCATAATAACGGAACATCATGACCGCCGCTGCCGCATACTGCACATCATATCCCGTTTTTTTATCTTCAAAAAACCATCTTGCAAAATCTTGATCCTCCGGAATACTTCCTGGATTTTCATTATAGGTAATCGATGTCTTCATAAAACTTTTTACCCGGTTTATGATAGCAAGCACCGACAGATTACTTTGAAGATTCCCATCTGTTGCAGAAGAAATCAATGTCTTTGTTTCTTTATTTAGGAAAAGGCAAGTGGCGTTTACATATTCTTTATAGCTTTCCGTCATTTTTTTTGAGGAAATATTCTTATCCTCTGCTTTAATATCCGTAGCAGACTTCAGCTTTCCAGCCATTGTTTCCATTGCCTTAAAAGAATATTCTCCCGCTCCTTTTATTCCAGAAGCGAATACATTCTCTGTTTTATTAATCGCTGCCGTTCCCTCTTCTTCATATATTGTTGGTAAAACCGCATTCTCATACGGGAGATAAAGATATTTTCGATTCGCTCCTACATTTTTTACCGATAAACTGTAAAGAGAGGGATCTGTCTTTCCTTCTGAAAGCTTTTTTTGTCTTACAAAATGATACATTGCCGTATTTCCGTAAAACTCTTTATTATGAAGCCAAAGTAAAGATTCATATGCTTCCCGTTCAGAAGCACCAATCATACTTCCGTCTGAGCCAAAAACATTCCAGTTATTTGTGCTTGCTTTCCAGCAATTATTTTCATAGGTTGTTCCGACAAATCCTTTCAGATAATAACTGTTTTTCTTATAAAGGGTCACTCTAAGAGCCTCTTTACCGGTTCGCTTCATCTTCTTTGCTTTTGTAAGCTGACCTTCCGGAAGAACGGATTCCTGCTCTTTATATCGTTCTTTATTCCAATTTTTCTGTACCGCCGACATCTGTCCGGTATTCGTCATTCCCAAAAAAGTGCCTAAAAGAAGCACAATAATAAGAACTGCTGTTCCAAGTACCCCACCCCAGAAAGAGGATGAAAATAAAAAGAAACAAAAAATAAGAAAGCTTAATACCGCAAACAGTTCCGGTCGGATTCCCCACACAAAAAAAGGAAAAGCAAAACAAATCGCTACTACAAAAAACAAAATGCACGGATGAACTTTCCACAACAGTGCCATGACCAGAATAAGCCATAAGGTTATCCCCAATATTCCGACCACAAATGGTAAAAATTCCACATTTCCTGTCTGCATATCTACCGAAGTGTTTTTAAGTATATGATGAAAAATATTTTTACTCTGTCCATAGTCCGCCAGATAGTCAGCCACAGTTCTTGAAAAAATCAACAGAGCCTTTCGAATATTTTCTACGGAAAGAAGGAAAAATGGCACAACAAAATACAGACTGCTTATAAAGATCGCAAATCCTTTTCCGGCAGATATTCCGGCTAAATACAGCAGTATTAAAAAGGCTGCTCCAACAAAAAGAAGAACACCTGCCATATACATTTCAAAACGACCCGCAGCATACCAGATAAAACACAATATCGCAGCAAGCCAGACATAGCCGGCCCGCATTGTTTTGGCCCAGCTATCCCCACTCTGATGATTCCATTTTTTAATATGAAATGAATTTTTATGCTCCATAGTGTGTACTCCTGTATACAGTCAAAATTCGATCAATATCCTGTCCCAATGTCTCCGCTGCAAAAATATATGGAACGAAAGCTTCCCCCTCTTTTTCTCTTGCTTCCCGCCGTTCCAGTAACAAAGTCATATTCCAGTCAGCTACAATATCCTTTTGTTCATTCCAGTAATCTGTAATATAAATCACTTCTGAAAATGCTTCTTTTCTCTCTTCTTCAAAAGAAGTTATCGTTGCACTTCCCTGAGAGAAAAATACACTGTGAAAAACATGAGCATATACTTCTTCCAACTGCACTGCATTTGCCACATTGTAAAAATTCCATCCATCGGTCTTTTTATCCCACCAACAAAGACAATGCTTCTGTCCTTCCTGTGCCATATGCTGTGAAATAGAAAAAAATGCTTCTAACAGTCCGTCAATCATAGCGGCATCCAGCTTTTCTACCCTTGTTTCCAGAAAAATAAGTGGCATCCGCATCATAGGAACTTCCACTTCTTTTACCATATATTCATCTGTTTTTCCTGTCAGCTTCCAGTGAATTAACTTCATAGAATCTCCATCGACATACGGACGGATTCCAAAATATTCCCCCGGACCATTTCCTTTTTTACCGCTTTGTTCCTCATCAAAAAATGAACAGGCAATTCCGCTGCTTTCTACCGGGAAATGCAGCTCCGTTGTCCGTGGCAGAACCATTACCGCCTTCTCCTGATTTATGTATGTTACCTTTTTCATACATCCAAAAAAGCTATACAGCTCTACCCTTAAAATCGTAATTTCCAAAAAACCCATATATTCTGAATCTATAACAAAGGCAGCCGCACCATTCTTTCGTCCCGCTGCCCTTATATTCACAGAAAACAATTCCTGCTCCCCACTGATCGCCTTATTTACCCGTAAAAAAACTTTCCCAGATAAAACAGGGAAGCTTCCTGTATTACTGATATAAAGTCGTCCGGTAATTTTTTCTTCCTTTTGAGCATAAGCAGGAATAATCAGATGAGCTAAAACTTCCTTTGGAAGATAATAATCATAAATGACTGCCACCAACAGCATAATCCCTAATGCTATCCCTGCAATCCTGCCTGTTGTTCCAGAAAGGAAAATGACCAACGCAATCCACAGTAACAGACAGACAATCCCGCTAACTCGATTCATCCATAATCTTTTCCGGATCATCTTCTTCCTCCCGCCGTTCTTCGATCCGGTACACGCACAGTCGCACAGATTTCATCAATAATCTTATCGGCATCCTTACTCGACAATCTTGCTCTTGACTTTAAAACCAGACGATGGCGGAAGACATCCTTTACTACATCCTGCACATCTTCCGGCACAACATAATCTCTTCCTGCCAAAAATGCACTTGCCTTTGCTATTCTGCATAAAGCAAGAGAACCTCTTGGGCTGACTCCCAACTGAATCATATCATGTCTTCGAGTCGCATCAGAAAGCATTGCAATATACTGATAGATCAATGAGGAAACCTTGATCTCATTCACTTCCTTTTGCATAGTAAGTAATTCTTCCTTTGAGATAACCTCATTCACATCATCTAAAGGATCACTTACCTTTCTCTGACTCATAAGAATCATTTCTTCTTTTATGGTTGGATATCCCATAGACAAAAGAACCATAAAACGATCCATCTGCGACTCCGGAAGCATCTGTGTACCGGCAGAGCCGAGTGGATTTTGCGTTGCAATAACAAAAAATGGTTCCGGTATATTTCTTGTCACACCGTCTACCGTTACCTGTCCTTCTTCCATAACCTCCAAAAGTGCTGACTGAGTTCTACTGGAAGTACGGTTAATCTCATCTGCTAATAGCAGATTCGTCATAACGGCTCCCTGACGGTATTCAAACTTCCCACTTTCTTTATTATAATAATAAAAACCGACCACATCTGATGGCATAACATCCGGTGTAAACTGTATTCTTCGATAAGAAAGGCCCAGGGTCTTTGAAAAAGCCAACGCCATTGTTGTCTTTCCCACACCTGGCACATCCTCAAGCAGAACATGACCCCCGGAGAGAATCGTCATCCATACCTTACGGATTACTTTCTCCTTACCAATAATTACTTTATTTACTTCTTCTATAATCAAATTTGCTTTATTCAAAAAATGCTCCTTTCCTGCTGGGACGGCAAGACTGAATTTTATACACAGATTACTGTCCATTATAACACGAAAAAGTTTTTTGATATAGTAATTTATCCAACCGACAAAAACAAAAAAATTCTTTAATACAATATTCTAAATATCACAAACAATACCACAGCCTTTACTACAAGCATTGGTAACCATAGCTTTCCCGAAAAACCATTATGTGTATTTTGCTTTGGACATTTCCCGATACATTTTCCACAGGAGAAGCATTCACCGGAGGTCGCACTGTCTCCTTCTTTATCAGATGGTATCTCAAGATTTGCCGGACATACTAAATTACAAGCTTTACATTTTGGAATACAGTTTTCTCTGTTTCGTTTAATCACAGAAAATGGTAAAACCGGCATCAGAGAAAAAACCGCTCCCATAGGGCATAAGAATCGACAGAAAAATCTCGGTTCTAATGCCATTCCCACTGAAATTAACAAGAAAAGACCGGTTCCTATAAGACTATCCGCCAGCTTCAACTGATGAAAACGAGAAAATGCACTAAACGGACTATGTACGGCAACTGCACTACTATAACCTTTTGTACAAAGAATCAGTATAATAAGCAGTACAACATATTTTAAATACCGTAGTATTTTTCCAGCTTTTGAAAAACATTTCAATGGTTTCTTTTTTCTTTTTTTGCGGATTGTCGATGAAATAAAATAAACAAAATCCCCCCATGTTCCAAATGCACACGCAAATCCACAGAAAAACCGTCCAAATACAATGGTAAAGACCAGTAATACAATAAGTGTCTCTACAAAGGAATTCCACGGCAGACTTGCACGCTGTGTAATTTGTTCTACAATTAATTTAATTCCGGTAAATGCAGTGGAGAACAATGCTGGATAAATCATAAAAAATACTGCCCGTATCATCACTTCTATGATTGTCTGTACTGATATTTTTTTCTTTTTCTTCATTACTTAGCTGCTCCTTCTAATGCCTGTCCCACTGCATTTTTTATTCCTGTAGACGAATAAGTTGCTCCGCTTATCGTATCAACATCCATCGTCTGCTTATCAAGTATTGTCTTCACAATATCTTTTGCCATTGATAAATAAGCCTCATCCTCTCCATCTGCCTGTGTGATATCTATCGCACTGATTTTCTTCCCGGATACCGTTACTTTTACTTTAATTTCTCCGCCAAATCCCTGTGCACTTCCAGTATAGGTTCCATCTTTATAAGTTCCGGCTCCCCCTGTGGATGCACGATCTGCCCCTAGTTTTCCGGAATTTTTTGCCGCTTCAAGAATTTCTTCTTTTTCTCCCTGAAGCTGATTTACCTGACTTTCTAATTCTGCAATCTGTGCTTCTTTATCACGACTGTAAATAACCGCCTGATAACCAGCCAGAAGTCCCAGAACGAGAATCAGGTCAAATAAACGGATTAAAAAGTTTTTATATTTCATTCTTTGTCCCTTCTAAAATGCTTTCTATTGTCTTTTATATATTTTCTTAAATAAACGCAAAAAACTTTCTTTTTAAAATTACTTCTTTGCCGCATCAAATGCTTTCTGGCATGCTTCTTTGATTGCTTTAGACGAACAGGTAGCTCCTGCTACAGCATTTACACCATCCGCATTTCCATTTGCTGTAATTTTAGAAACCATTCCTTTCTTTGCATCATTTGTATATGCCTTATTCGTTGAATTTGTGTTTGCTGTAATATTAGAAATTTCTGTAATCTTATCTTTTTTAATCGTAATATTCATCGAAATCGTATATGAATCAAAATCCTCATCTTCATCCGGCTCGCAGGTCACACTTACTTTATATGTTCCATTTTTGTAGTTTTTCCCTTCATCCGGATTTTCTGTTGTTTCTTCTTTTTTGTCTGTTGTCGTTTCTTCTTTCTTTTCCGTTGTTGTCTCTTCCTTTTTTTCTGTTGTCGTTTCTTCTTCCTTTTCTGTCGTTGTATTTTCCTTCTTCTGCGTTGTTGTCTCTTCCTTTTTTTCTGTTGTCGTGGAAGAACTGTTTTTCTTTGCTTTTGATAAAGCGTCATTTACCGCATTAAAAATGGCATTGGAACTATATGTTGCTCCACTGACAGCATCCACTCCGTTTGTTCCGTTTTTAGATACAATAAGTACCGGAAGATTTTTAATGTCATCTCTGCTCATAAACTGTTTCAGGTTGGTTCCTTTTGCTGTAGAAGAAATCTCCACTGCAGAAATCTTTCCATTTTTAATCGTTACATTAGCTGTGACTGCATATTCTTTAAACTGCTCTCCTTTACAGGCTGC
>CAKREJ010000057.1 GCA_934317185.1 uncultured Anaerobutyricum sp.
GGCATAGCTCAGCTGGATAGAGCGTTTGGCTACGGACCAAAAGGTCGGGGGTTCGAATCCTCTTGCCCACGTTTAATATTTTTAATTATTAATATTTAGCGCTATCGCCAAATGGTAAGGCACTGGATTCTGATTCCAGCATTTCCAGGTTCGAATCCTGGTAGCGCTGTACTAGGTAGGACACATTTTTGTGTCCTTTTTTTGTATGCGGAGTAGATATTTATTATATACTGATACCAAGAAAGTACATTGTTACTTTATATTTAGTATGCTATTATAACATTTAGATATTTAATATAAGTATGTTCATGCGTTGCATGATGCACATATCGTAGCAAGAATGCTTCAGCATTCTTAAAATAATAAAGAATATATGTATGAGATGTAGTGGAGGTTTAAAATGACAGAAGGACGTATTATTTATAATCCAAGTGAATCAGTAATGAAGATGTTTTATCGTAAGATGAATGCAGAAAGTAGAGAGGAATTAAAAACTAGAAAGTTTGATGCAGTAGGTTTACTACAGACAACCGTTTCCGGTGTATTGTATTATGCAGACCGTGCATTTAAGACAAGCAATGTTTTTCCTGTGGAGATTAATGGAAGCTGTCCGCAGCATATTACAACACTGGCTTTCTTTGGTGAAACAACAGCAGTGGAAACCGCAATGAAGACTCTGATCAGAGAAGAAAAAGAGAAGAAGAATCGTTTGATTTAGTTTTGGTTGCTTGAGATGGATGAAAACCCAAAGTAAGTACCATGTAAAACTGCTTCGTATTTTACATGGTGTTTATTTTGGGTTTTTTGTATTTAGAAGAAATTAAGTAGGGAGATTAAGATGTATGATAAAGAATATAAAAGTTGAAATCTGTTGCGGCAGTTATTATGATGCATTGCAGGCGTGGAAAGGGGGTGCGAGTAGAATAGAACTAAACAGTGCTTTGCATTTGGGTGGCCTTACTCCTTCTCTCGGGACACTTCATTTGATAAAGAAAAATACAAAGGTAGAGGTTATCTGTATGGTTCGTCCCAGAGGTGCAGGTTTTTGTTATGGTGAGGAAGATTTTGAGGTAATGTTGGAGGATGCTCGTATTTTATTGGAAAATGGAGCAGATGGAATTGCTTTTGGTTGTTTAACTATAGATGGAAAGATAAATGAAGAGCAGTCGAAAGAGATGGTGCGGCTTATTAAGTCCTATAACAAAGAAGTCGTTTTTCATAGAGCATTTGATTGTGTGGTTGATATGGATGAGGCAATGGAGACACTAATTTCGCTGGGAGTAGACAGAGTCCTTACGAGTGGCTTAAAAGAGACAGCAATTGCCGGAGCAGAGACAATAAGATATTTACAGAAAGAATATGGGGAGCAAATTCAGATTTTAGCAGGAAGCGGAATTAATATACAAAATGTAAAGAAACTTATTGTGCAGACAGGAATAGAACAGGTACATAGTTCGTGTAAAGGATGGCTCCAAGACATGACTACTTATGGTGAGAATGTAAGTTTTGCATATAGAGAAGAAGAACAGGGGGAATGTAAAAAAGATCAAAGAGGGGATTATGAAATAGTAGATACTTCGATAGTAAAGAAGTTTATCGATATGGCAATGACAATATAAAAGAAAATTAAAGTAAAATGAGAAAATCAAGAGAATATCAAATAGAAATCAGATGAAAAACCTTTAAAAATATGTTATGATAATACGGCACTGTCAGGAAAGTAGAAGTAATATGGGACAGTGAGAAAAGAACGCATTAATTTTAGAAGAAGAAAAGTAAAAGGTGCATTATATGTATGAAATGAAAATACGGGTTCGCTATAGTGAAGTGGATCAAGGTGGAATAGTAAGACTGCATCAGATTTTAGAATATTTTCAGGATTGTGGAACTTTTCAGTCAGAAGAGTTAGGTTTAGGAGTAGAAGAAGATCAGAAGAATCATAGAGCTTGGTATTTGATTGCCTGGAATGTAAAGATAATAAGACATCCAGAAATGTCAGAATATATTGATGTAACAACACAGGCTTATAAGATGAGAGGCTTTTATGGTTACAGAAGGTATTCGATTATAGATGCTCAGGGAGAATGTATTGTTTTAGCAGAGGCTATCTGGATTCTAATGAATACGCAAAATATGCTTCCGATGAAGATTACAAGAGAGATGACAGATCTTTATATAGATAAAGATGCGGATACGACGGTAAGAATTGATCGTAAGATTGCAGATGATGGTATATGGACAGAAGTTGAACCGATTGAAGTTACAAAACAGTATTTAGACAGTAATAATCATGTGAATAATACAGTGTATGCTTTGTGGACCGAAGATATCCTTCCAGAAGGAGTCTGTGCAAAAGAGGTACGGATTGATTATCGTAAAGCTGCCATGTTTAAAGAAATAATAAAGGTATTTATTCAGCAGCAGGAAGACATTTTCAAGGTAAAGTATATAAAGCCAGACGGTGAGATTGCTGCATTGGCAGAGATTCTATTTTAGCTTTTTTAATAACGAAGGAGTATCTGATTTATTATATAAATTGCTAGGTTCAATAATTCAATATAAAATGAAATAAAACAAAGAAAGGAAAAGTGAAAAGATATGTAGAATTCATATCTTTAGCAGGGAATGTAAATGATAGAATTAGGTATAAAACAGAAATTATATATTGACCACAAAACAGATTTTGGAGTGTATTTGTCAGATAGTCCGGAGAGAAATCGACAAAATGATTGCGTGTTACTTCCTAAAAAGCAGGTTCCTCAGAATGCAAAAATCGGTGATGAAGTAGAGGTATTTGTATATCGTGATTCAAAGGATAGAGAAATTGCGACAACAAATATGCCAAAGCTCCAATTAGGAGAACTTGCAGTTTTAGAAGTGGCACAGGTTAATAATATCGGTGGATTTATGTATTGGGGACTGGAGAAGGATTTACTTCTTCCATATAGCGAACAGGTTGTGAAAGTACAAAAAGGGGAAAAATATTTAGTAGGTCTTTATATTGACAAGAGTGACAGACTGTGTGCAACTATGAAGGTATATGATTTCTTACGCACAGATTCTCAATATAAGCCAGATGATTTAGTGCAGGGAACTGTTTATGGAAAGAATCCGGAATATGGAGTATTTGTAGCGGTAGACGATAAATACAATGCATTGCTCCAGAATAAAGAAATTGTCCGTAAATTAAGAATCGGAGAAAAGGTGCAGGCACGGGTTCTTTCCGTAAGAGAAGATGGTAAGTTGAATTTAAGCCTTCGTGAAAAAGCTTATTTACAGATGGATGTTGACTCTTCAAAAATTTTGGAAAAACTTCAGGAGAATGAAGGGTTCCTTCCATATCATGATAAATCTGCCCCGGAAGATATTCGAAGTGAATTTGGAATGAGTAAAAATGAATTCAAACGTGCAATTGGACGTTTATATAAGGGCAAGAAGATTAAGATCAGTAAAACAGGAATAGAATTAATTGAGAAATAATAAAAGTATTTTTGTACCATAAGTATTTCAAGAACGCCTCGACAGTGTTGTCTGAAGTGTATAGGAGAGAAGATGTTGGGAAAATTTTTGAATCCAAATAGAATATGGTTTACAATCGTGTTACTGCATATAGTAGCTTCTGTTTTAGTTTACTTATTAGAATTTCTTCCATTTAGTGCGATGATAGCAACTGCTATAATATGGATTGTTCTTGCAGCTTTGTGGAAGAATGATCCAAAGATAATCGGATTTTGTATAATAGGATGGATGATAACGGTTTATATCATGCACTCGCAGGATATAAGTTCACAGGGAACAATATTACTTAATGAAATATTGATGCTGTATGTGTTTTGGATTTGTAGAAAATCGTATGTGAAGCCATTGGAATACTGTCACTTAAGAAGACCTTCTTTAAAAAGTATTTGTTTGATTATCATTGTTGCAATTTTTTTATTTATTATGGCAGACTATGTAAATGCCTGTTCTATGCTTGCTTTTCAAAATTTATTAGATGATTCTCTACAGGAAGTTAGAGATAACCCGATAAAAGCTTTAATAGCAGTTGCAGTCCTGCCGGCATTTATAGAAGAAACCTTGTTCAGAGGTTTGATTTATCGGGGAATTCCTAATAAAAGAATGGCAATTTTAATATCAGCAGTGCTATTTGCACTGTTACATATGAATTTTAATCAAATGTGTTATGCTTTTGTTATGGGACTTGCATTTGCTGTTGTAATTTATATTACAGATAATCTGACAGTAACTATATTGCTTCATATGTTGTTTAATGCCTTCACAGTGATGATTTTCTGTTTCCCGTCATCCAATGTTATATCTGGTATTTTACGGTGTAATATAGCAGGATACAGCCTTTTTAATCCTTCCTTAGCTGATATACAGGGAGTGTTACAGCCTAAATTAGTTGTTGTTGGAGGAATAATAGCTATTTTGAGTGCACTTATTGCAGGATATCTGATATTTCTTATTGGAAAGGCAGAAAAAGAAAATATAGAAAAAGCAAATACAGAACTAGAGGCTGGTATAATAAATGAAAACCTTATCTTGGCCCCAAATACGAATTGGAAACCGGATATTCGTTTTTTTGCAGGAAGCGGAATATGTATTCTTATAGCAATATTATATGAAGTTATAATTTGATCTGGTGAAAAACGAAAGAATCCAACAATAAAAACGCCGCAGATATGCAATAAATCATGCATATTTGCGGCGTTTTTATCCTCTTACAGCAAGAAGACTCCGACCTCTAAGGTGGGAAATGAATTGCGTCTGCTACCTACGTGATAGAGCATCCTAATTATTTTTGGTGTGCTAAAGAAGCAGCAAGGAATCCTTTAAATAAAGGATGTGGTTTATTTGGTCTTGATTTGAACTCAGGATGTGCCTGTGTTCCGACAAACCACGGATGTTCAGGAATCTCAACCATCTCAACAATACGTCCGTCCGGAGAGAATCCAGAGAGCATCATACCATTCTCCTGGAGTACCTCACGATAGTCATTATTCACTTCATAACGATGACGATGTCTTTCTTCAATCTGTTTGCTGCCATAAAGCTTGTAAGCTTTGGAGTGTTCATCAAGGATACAAGGATAGGAACCAAGACGAAGTGTTCCACCTAAGTCTGTGATGCCTTCTTTATCCGGCATGATATGGATAACAGGGTTTGTGGTATTTGCATTGAATTCGTGACTGTGTGCATCTTTAAGCTCCAGTACGTTACGGGCGAATTCTACAATGGTAAGCTGCATTCCAAGACAAATTCCGAAGTACGGAATCTTGTTCTCACGGGCATAGCGAATAGAGCAGATCATTCCTTCAATACCTCTGTCACCAAATCCACCTGGAACGATGATTCCATCAACATCGGAGAAGAAACTCTCTACGTTATAGTCACTTACTAATTCAGAATCAACCCATTTAATCTCTACCTCTGCATTATTAGCAACGGCACCGTGCTTTAAGGCTTCAACAACACTGATGTAAGCATCGTGAAGGGAAACATATTTACCAACAAGAGCAATCTTTACTTTATGTTTTGGATGTTTCCATGCATCGACCATAGCAGTCCAGTCAGATAAGTCTGGCTGAGGACATTCCATGTTGAGGCATTCACATACTACGTTAGCAAGCTTTTCTTTCTCCATAGCAAGTGGTAATTCATATAAAATATCTACATCAAGGTTCTGGATAACACGTTTCTTTGGAACATTACAGAACTGAGCGATTTTGGCTTTGATATCATCATCTAACGGAAGGTCAGAACGGCATACAAGGATGTCAGGCTGGATTCCCATTCCCTGTAATTCCTTTACGCTGGCCTGTGTAGGTTTTGTTTTTAATTCTCCGGAAGCCTTCAGATAAGGGATCAGTGTTACATGAATAAGGATACAGTTTTCGTGTCCTACTTCATGCTGGAACTGACGGAGTGCTTCTAAGAAAGGCTGACTCTCGATATCACCGGCTGTACCACCGATTTCGATGATAGCAACTTCTGTTTCAGAGGCATCTTCATTATGATAAAAACGGCTCTTGATCTCATTTGTAATGTGTGGAATAACCTGTACGGTATGTCCGCCAAAATCTCCACGACGTTCTTTATTAAGGATACTCCAGTATACTTTACCGGTAGTAACATTAGACTTTTTATTTAACTTTTCGTCGATAAAACGTTCATAATGTCCTAAGTCCAAATCTGTTTCAGCACCATCATCAGTAACGAAAACTTCACCGTGCTGAATTGGGTTCATAGTACCCGGATCCATATTGATATATGGGTCAAACTTCTGGCTGGTTACTTTATAACCACGTGCTTTTAAAAGACGTCCAAGAGAAGCAGCGGTAATACCTTTTCCCAAACCGGAAACAACTCCACCTGTGACGAATACATATTTTACTGGCATGGATAAAATCCTCCTATATTAAATACTGTTTTTACATTAATTACACCATTATACTATAACTTAAGTGCTTTTTCCAGACGAAACATAAAAAATAATGACAAAAAGTAAAGATAAAAAAGAAAAAATAGAAAGTAATGGAAAAAATCCGGATATAGATAGGCTGGCAATATCCGGATTACGATATAAACTTAGATTTGCCTTGCAGCTCTTCGATATTCATTTGGAGTCATAAATGTATTTTTCTTAAAAGATTGTGAAAAATAAGATTGCGAGGAAAAACCAATCATAGAAGCAATTGCGGCAATGGAGTGGTTAGTTGTTTCCAGTAAATTTTTACTTTCTTCGATCCGTTTGTCATTGAGATAGCTGATTGGAGAACAGCCAAAATGTTTGGTAAAAGAATGAACAAGATAATATTTATTCATTTTGCTTTTTTGGGAGAGAATATCAAGGGTGATATTTTCTGTAAAATGCTGATCTAAATATTCTTTGACAAATTTGCAGTCCATATTATTTTTTTCTTTTGAAGGATAATCGTAACGGATAGAGGTATTTCGCTGAATTTCAATGAGAATAAGATTCAGATAATACCGACAGGCATCTTCATAATACTCAGTATGTTCTTCTAATTCGTGAATGAGCATCTGCATGAGATGATAGCAGGTATCAGAAGAAAGAGATAATCTGGTAAATGGAGATATGATCTGGTCGTTCTCGTCAATAAAAGAAAGATTTTCAATTCCAAGTATAATAAAATCGAGAGGTGACTCCCGTACATCAACAGAAAACTTCTGTTTATCAGGATTCATCAATAATAAATCATTTTCTCGAACCGGTAAAAACTGATTGCCAAAATAAAATTGTCCCTGACCTTTTTGAATAAAGATAATTTTTGAATACGGATGCCCCGGAAAAATATTTGAAGCAGGGGATTCACAATGATACATATTGACATGCGACAATTTTACAGATGACTTTAGGTTAACGTGATGCTGCTGTAAAGTATACCTTGTTTGCGTCATAGCTGCCTCCTTTATTCGATTTATAGTTTTCTTTTTTATGTGGCTTGTTTGTGATTAAAATATCAAACACCTATATTTATATTATATTGTCTTTTTTTAGCATTCTCAACGAAAGAAATATAAACATTTGAGATAAATGCATAATAATTATAAAAATAATATAAAATTTTATTGATGTTTTTCGTTTTTTATGGGAAAATAAAAATTAGTTTAAAATTTTTTGTATTTAAAGTAACATCAACAGTTGTTCATAATTCCATGATATTACGATCATGATACAATAATTAGGAGGAAAAGAGATGAAAGAGCCAGTATTAGTTGTAATGGCAGCAGGAATGGGAAGTCGTTACGGCGGATTGAAGCAGATGGATCCGGTAGATGAACAGAAGCATGCGATTTTAGATTTTAGTGTATATGATGCCAAAAGGGCTGGATTTAAAAAAGTAGTATTTATCATTAAACATACAATTGAGAAAGATTTCAAACAAATTGTAGGCAAAAGAATTGAGCCTTTTATGGAAGTAGAATATGTTTATCAGGAGCTTGATAAGCTGCCGGAAGGATATCAGGTTCCGGATGGAAGAGAGAAACCATTTGGAACAGGTCATGCCCTTTTATGTTGTAAAGAGGTTGTAAATGAACCATTTGCAGTAATTAACGCAGATGATTATTATGGTCCGAAGGCATTTGAGATGCTTTATGATTATCTGACAACACATGAGGATGATGAGCTATATCGTTATGTTATGATTGCATTTCATATTGAAAAGACAATCACAGAGAATGGTCATGTATCACGAGGTGTCTGTCAGGTCGATGAGAATCATTATTTAAAAGAAATCACAGAAAGGACAAGAATCGAGAAACGTGGGGAAGAAGCGGCATATACACTTGATGATGGTGCAAGCTGGAATGTGATACCAGATAAAACTCCGGTATCAATGAATTGCTGGGGATTTACTCCGGGATTTTTAAAAGTGATTGAGGATAAGTTCCCTGCATTTTTAGAGAAAGGCTTAAAAGAGAATCCTTTAAAATGTGAATATTTTCTTCCAAGTGTTGTAGAAGAATTACTCCAGGAGAACAAAGCAACAGTAGAAGTTATGGAATCTGCTGAGAAGTGGTATGGAGTTACATATAAAGAGGATAAAAAGTCCGTAGTGGATGCTATTGCAAGTATGAAGCAGCAGGGCATATATCCAGAAGAACTTTGGAAGTAAATCTTAGAAAAATACGAAAAATAAATGTCAGAATGAAAGAAATAAAAAGTATAGGATTGCAAGTATTTATTCAGAGTCAGAATATCGAATCCGTATTCTGAATGAAATGGTGAAGAGTATAAAGCAATCCTATACTTTTTGTTTTTGTGAAAAAAGCTGCATGGATTAGAAATTAGAGTCTAAATCAATTTGTTCATATATAGGGTCTTTTTTTGAGGAACGGACCATTTTCTGATATTGTGATGGAGACATTCCGGTTATTTTTTTAAATTGCTTTGAAAAATAATAAATTGAAGTATAGCCGAGCGAAGCTGCGGTGTCTGTCAGATTCATGCGATTTTCACGAATGCAGCGTTTGGCGGCACTGATTCGCATCTGACATAAGTATTCAATGGCACCGTAACCGGTCTGTTCCCGGAAAATTCTTTGCAGGTGGGAGCGGCCGATTCCGAATTCTTTGCAGAGCTGTTCCACTTTAATATGCTCAGTAATATGTGCTTCATAATAATCTGTAATACGGTTAAAAAGAATAGAATCTGATTTTAAAAGAGAAGGGGGAACAGCGTTCTCCTTTTTGGTTTTAGAAGGATTCTCTCTTTTATTCTCGGAAGAAGTATATTGTCGCATCAGACTGATAAGAAGCATTTCAAGGTAAATACTAATAAGCTGTTCACCGCCAAATGGCTGATTATATCTTCGTTCAAGAGCGGCCGGAGAAGTTGGGTTGATTTTCGGAGAAAAGTTATTCTTTCCCTCCATAGCCAGCTTTTGTAGTAGCCAGGCTTCCTGCTTCTGACAGGTAAGCTTTTTATTTGCAAGAGGAAGAAGCGTCCTGGCATCGCAGTAAAATCCGGCAGTGAACAAAACGGCTATATTTTCAGGAGAAGCCTTAAATGAGTAGTATTCATCTGGAGCCTGAATAAAAAGTTCTCCTTTTTGAAGAAGTATGGGAGATTGCTTTTTATTAGAAAAAGCAATCTCTGCACAACCGTCTTCGACATAGAGAAGCTTCCAGTAATCATGATATTCTGTTTTAAAAATAAAATCACTTTTATATTCAAAGTAGTGTAGTGAAGTAAGCTGCTGTATTTCAAATTCTTTTTTCAGATGTAATGATTCAAGAGCCATAAAAAA
>CAKREJ010000058.1 GCA_934317185.1 uncultured Anaerobutyricum sp.
TAATAATTAACATAGATAACTAACATTGTTAATTAAGAAAGAGATGGTGATAGAATGAATGAATATTCAATGATGACGCAGGAGCTGCAGGACCTGGCTGCACTTTCTATGGAGCACGGCCAGATTCCTTCAGGCCTGTATGACCAGTACCATGTACTGAGAGGTCTTCGTGATGTGAACGGTAAAGGTGTACTGGCAGGACTTACAGATATTTCCACCATCACCTCTTCCAAAGAAGTCGATGGAAAGATGGTTCCGTGTGATGGAGAGCTACGTTACCGTGGCTATGATATACATGAACTGGTAGACGGCTTTGTAGCAGAGCAGAGATTTGGATACGAGGAAGTTGCATATCTCCTTATCTTTGGACGTTTACCGCAGCAGAAGGAGCTTCAGGAATTCCAGAAGCTTCTCGGAAGCTATCGAACACTGCCGACGAACTTTGTGCGTGACGTTATTATGAAGGCACCGGGTAAGGATATGATGAATACATTGCAAAGAGGTGTACTTACTTTATACGGATATGATGATATGGCAGATGATATTTCTGTACCGAACGTACTCCGTCAGTGCCTCCAGCTTACAAGTACCGTACCTTTACTCGCAGTTTATGGTTATCAGGCATATAATCACTATGTGGAGGGTAAGAGCTTCTATATCCATTCTCCAAAGCCGGAGCTTTCTACTGCTGAGAATATTCTTCGTATGTTACGCCCGAATAAGAAGTATACACCATTAGAGGCGAGAGTTTTAGATGTTGCCCTGGTACTTCACATGGATCACGGCGGTGGTAACAACTCTACATTTACCAATCATGTAGTAACTTCTTCAGGAACGGATACATACTCTGCGATGGCAGCCTCTCTGGGTTCACTGAAAGGACCGAAACACGGTGGTGCGAATATTAAGGTTGTACATATGTTTGATGAGATGAAGCAGGAAGTAAAAGATTGGGAAGATGAGGATGAGATTAAGAACTATCTTCTTAAGCTCCTTAACAAAGAAGCCTTTGACCATAGTGGTTTAATCTACGGAATGGGACATGCCGTGTACTCCATTTCTGACCCAAGAGCAAGAATCTTCAAAGGTTTCCTTGACAAGCTTGCAAGAGAGAAGGGGTATGATGAAGAATTTGAATTCTACGACAGAGTAGAGAAGCTTGCGGTACAGACAATTCAGGAGAAGCGTCGTATTTACAAGGGAGTAAGTGCGAACATCGACTTCTACAGCGGATTTATGTATCGAATCTTAGGTCTGCCAGATCAGCTCTTTACCCCTATGTTTGCCGTAGCACGTATGGTCGGCTGGAGTGCACATCGTTTAGAGGAGCTGATGAACTGTGACAAGATTATCCGTCCGGCATATCAGAGCGTGGCGATGGATAAAGAATATGTTCCGATGCACGACAGAATTATCGCCGAATAGGCGGGAATGCCGAGGCATTTTTAACATAAAGGAAGATGAATAAGTAAGACGCAGGTTACGGCGTTCCATATCAGGAGATATGAAAAAGAAGAAAGGAGCAGGTTACTGCAGAACAGGTAACCATATAAGAAGGAAGACCTTTTTATAAGTTTTCGGTAACAGAAATATGGAAACGAAGGACACAGGTAGTTCTGACTGGCCAGAAGACCAACCTCAGACAGAACAGAAGGTGACTTTAGAAGATTATCAACAGTTAATCATTCAGATGAGAAGAGCGAATGTTCAGTTTCAACAGATGTGTAACATTCCGTCAGGCGAGCTGACGATGTTACTCACCCTGCGACGGCTCTTATTAGCGAAGACATTTGTCATTCCATCCGATATCGGAGATGCGATGAAGCTGTCAAGGCCAGCCGTATCCCGAATGCTTCATAATCTTGAACGTAAAGGCTATTTGGAAATGAAAAGCAGTGAAGAAGATCACCGCTATGTCAAAGTACAGTTTACCCAGAGCGGACGAGAACTCATCACCGAAGAATTAGAAAAGTGCGTGAAGCTTTTAGAGAGGGTAAAAGATCGAATGGGAGAAAGGGACATGAATCAGTTCCTTTACTACTATAGCGAATTCTGTAGTATTTTGGTAGATGAGATGTTTTGATACACAAACAAAAGGAAGAATGTCCGGACATTCTTAAACTGGTATGTATCATAGCTGGAAAAATTGATGTTAAAGCATCCTAATAAAAATTGAGAGTATTCTAATAAAATAATAAAGAAGGAAGTCTTATCCGTCTATATCAGACAGCTTGGATAGGACTTCCTTTTTTTATTATTTAAAATAATTAAAATACAATGCTTCATGCTGAAGCTCTTAGAGAATTCTCCTTAAAAATCTTCCAGTTTCTTTAAAAGAGCCATCTCCCCTGAAACTTTATATTTAGCACAGAAGCGGCACAGTGTAAACAGAACTTCTCCTAACTTCTCAGATAACTCCTCATCACTCTGGAACTGCTTCTTAGGGTATTCGCCGGCAGTGTCAAGCTGTAGATTAATAACCGAAGTAAGCAGATCCTTGCATATATCTTCATCAGTGGTAGATAACATACCGGCGGCGGCAGCCTTTTTTGCAATCTTTTGACCACGGATGAGTGCAGGAAAGCTGTCAGGAATGAGGTCAATCGTTTCTCTAAAAGAAGACTGTTTATGCCCTTCTTCCTGTGCCTTTAGCTTCTCCCAGTCTTCCTGCTGTTCTTCAACGCTGCTATACTGGCGGCCGGCAAATACATGAGGATGACGGTGGATCATCTTGCGGGCAATTCCGTCAATTACATCTTCAATGGCGAATTCGCCGTTATCCTCAGCCACCTGTGATTGTAAAAGCACCTGAAATAAAAGGTCACCGAGTTCTTCCTTTAAATTAGAACAGTCACCGGTCTTCGTAAGGTCGGATACTGCCTGATTCACTTCGTAAGCTTCCTCTAATGTATATAACTTAAGAGATTCATGCGTCTGCGATCTGTCCCACGGGCAGCCATTCTCCCCACGAAGCGTAGCAACAATCGCCTGTAATTCCTGAAAATTAAACTTTTTATTCATAAGTATACCTCTCCTTTGGGTAAAATAAGTAATTCTTAAATATGCAAAACAATAGAAAAGACTATTGTAAAAATATGTTATTTGTTCTATTATATCAATAAGTCACGAAAAAATCTACATCAACTATAAAAGAATATCTAAAAGAAAGAAGGCAGGATTAATGAACAACTTTGGACGGACAGTACTGGCATTGGGGTTAAGTACAGTCATGACATTTACGAATCCGGGATGCTTTTTTCAGGCGGACAGAGAACTGATAAGCGTTCATGCGGCAGAGGAGAAGACTTCGCAGAGCAGAACAGCAGCACAAGGGGATGCTGTGAGCGGTTTGGAAGAAGGGGAGAGTACGATAGAAGTGACAACAGAGAAGAAGGAGGAGACTACGACAGCGACAGGCAGTAAGGAGGATCAGACTTCTTCCGAGAACAATACCGGAAGCACTGGGGATACAGAAGCTTCTAAGAGCGAGAGTACGACAGAGAGCAGCACAGGTGAAGAGGACACACAACATACCGAAAGTACAGCTGCAGATAAGACGAAGAAGCATACCGGAGGAACTTCCGAGGCATCTGCACCGGATACAGCCGAGACATCCGGGAAGAAGAACGAAGACAGCACGAGTCAGAATCCGGAGAAGAAGATTTCTTCAAGAGAGGCTTCGGAGATAAAGGTAGAGAAGTCGGCTAAGGATATTACAGGCGAGCTGGCAGAGGAATCCGCACCGGGAGGCAGTGACAGGACAAGCACCTTTATTCCTAAGATTTATAACGATACACGACTTGCGATGAAGAATAACAAGGAGTATATCGCAGGATATGTATATTTTAATCAGACAGACAGTGCGTGGAATCAGAATGGCTACTGTATTGCGAAGGCAGGCTGCGGTCCTACGTCTATGGCAGTCGTGATCACTTCTCTTACAGGGAAGTGGGTTACACCACTTGATACTGCCATATGGGGATACCGGCACGGCTTTTATTCAAGAGAAGGTTCCGCACATGAGATGATACCGGCGATGGCAGCAGCTTACGGCCTAAAGTGTCAGGGTGCAGGCACGAATTATAATGCGATCAAGAACGTTCTAAAGGCGGGGAATCCGGTCGTATGTCTCATGGGACCGGGGTACTTTACCCGTGGTGGACATTTCATGGTATTAGTAGCGATTGATAAGAATGATTGCGTAACAGTAGCAGATGTCGGAAGCCGGACACGTTCCGCTTACAAATACAGGCTTTCTGATGTGATCGCACAGTCAAAGGGAGCTGGTGCAGGAGGACCGTTCTGGATTATTTCCTGTGATAAGAAGAGTGGGGCGAAGCGTCATAGAACACAGGCGATTAAGGACTACACACAGGAAGACCTGGTGGAAGACTTTGCAGATACTTCCTATATGAAGCTAAAGGGAGAGCTTCCGGATACGTTAAAGCAAGAGAAGAAGGACGTATCTGTGAAGAAGGTAGTCTCCATCCTCACTATGTCAACAGGTAAGAGTCTTTTTGATACGGTAAAGGCAGGTAAGAGAAGTGCCCTCGCAGGCTTTAACAGTAGCGGTTCCGGTATTCTTGCACCAATCAGTCAGGATAAACAGGTTATTATCACGGATAAGAATCCGGATAGCCGTAAGGCATTAGATCCGGCAGTCACACTGAAGCAGGATATTGCGAAAAGGCAGTGGGAGAAAAGGCTTGATTTAAGCTGGATGGATGATTATCTGAGAGGAACCTTAAAGAAACCATCATTATAATATTATTAATAAGTGGATAAAAGTTATGAGAAAGATGAATTACAGAGTTACAGTAAACATAACACAAAAGACGATGAAGCTTGGCTTTCGTGCCAGACTGCCGGAAGAGATGAAGGATAGGAGAATCCGGGTACAGGCAGTATTTACACAAAGACAGGCAGAACGTCGTTTCCCGATGGAAGTAGTTATTGAAGAGGGGGAGGTAGGAGAGCAGATTCGAGCAGACGCAGAGATACTGCTGCCGTATGTATTTTACAGTCCGCCACGCCATAAGGTGAATGTTGTTTTTGCCCTTTGGTGCGGAGCGGAAGAAATCTACTTAGACGAGCAGCCGTTCCCGGTTCAAAAGGAGCTATTTGCCAGAACAGAGATTGTGCGTAAGCGGAATCTGTTTAAGTTTGGACTCTGCTCTCTTGGATTACCTTTTTTACTGCTTCGGGACTACTTTAAGGAAGATAAGAATCTCCTTAAGGCATCGAAGCGGGCGAATGATACCGTATACCGGCTCAGCGGTTATAATTACAGTGCCAGACAGCAGAATACAGATTACTTTGCAGCAAGATATCGTAAATATGTGGCGAAGAATAAGGTGAATCCGAAGCAGATTCTCTTTTTGTCGGAAAGAGAACCGGAACAGAACGGAAATCTTATGCTTGTTAAGAAGTGGTTTGAGGAGAATGAGCCGGATTTAGAGATTACGACATTTATTAATACGAGGACAGTAGACCAGCTTAAGAAGAAGGAGCTAAGGGACTGTGCCTGGAAATGTGCGACCTCTGCAGTTATCATTCTGGAAGATTTTTATCCACAGATCCACAGCATTCAGAAGCGGACGGAGACGAAGCTGATTCAGCTATGGCATGCCTGCGGAGCATTTAAGACCTTTGGACTTACCCGTATGGGTAAGCAGGGCGGAGCACCGCAGACCTCGATGAATCACAGGAACTATGATTTCGTGCCGGTAAGCAGCGACACCGTAAGAGACATTTATGCGGAGGCATTCGGTATTTCCGGAAGTAAGGTACAGGCATTGGGCGTACCTCGTACCGACCTGCTGTTTGACTGGGAATACGAGGAGGAGAAGCGAAGAGAGCTTTATGAGAAGTATCCTGCATTTAAGGAGAATCGGGTAATCCTCTTTGCACCGACCTTCCGTGGAGACGGCAATAAAGACGCACATTACCCTGCCGATGCCTTTGATGTGGATCGCTTCATGGAGAAGCAGCCGGAAGATACGGTGCTGATCCTTAAAAACCATCCATTTGTGAAGGAGAAGCTGCCGGTATCTGCACAGTGGCAGGAGCGGGTATTTGACTTAAGTGGGGAGGAGCATATTAATGATCTTATGCTAATAAGCAACCTGCTCATTACCGATTACAGCTCCAGCGTATTTGAGGCAGCCATCCTTGAAGTGCCGATGCTTTTCTATGCCTTTGATGAGAAGAAATATATGGACAGCAGAGACTTTTACTTTGATTACGAGCAGTTCACACCGGGGCCGGTTGTCTCAGACTTTGAGGAATTGTGCGAAAAGGCATCCGGGATGTTAGAGGGGGCTGTCTCGGAGAATGAACAGAAAGATCTTGAGAACTTCCGTGAAGTCTTTTTAAGTGCAGTCGACGGCTGCAGTACAGAGCGGATTTGTAAGAAAATAAAAACAAACTATATAAAAAATTAACAATAGTAAATGCATTATTTTAAAAAAATGTTATAAATTCATACAAAAAGTTGACAACTCATGGAAAATAATATAAAATATTGGAAACGATATAGTTATACTTTGTTATAATTAAAACAGGAGAGTGCATTAGTTACTAAGGAGGACTAGATTCATGAAAGGAATAGTATTAGCTGCCGGAAGAGGTACGAGACTGTATCCTATGACAAAGCCGGTATGTAAGCCATTATTACCAGTATACGATAAACCGTTAATTTATTATCCGATCGCTACTTTATTGCAGGCAGGAATCCGAGATATTCTCGTAATCATCCCACCGGGAGAGGAGAGAGAGTTCTCTAATCTTCTCGGAGACGGAAGCGAGTTAGGAATTCACATCGAGTTTGCAGTACAGAAGGTAGCAAGAGGAATCGCAGATGCATTAATTATCGGTGAGGACTTTATCGGAGATGATTCCGTATGTCTCGTATTAGGAGATAACATCTTCCACTGCCATAATCTTGATGAGATTATGAAGGAAGCCATTAAGGATGACCACGGTGCGAAGGTATTTGGCTACTATGTAGATGATCCAAGACCATTTGGTGTTGTAGAGTTTGATGAGAACGGACAGGCCGTATCCATCGAAGAGAAACCGCAGAATCCAAAGTCCAACTACATCGTACCAGGCTTATACTTCTACGATAATCAGGTTATCGATATTGCGAAGCATCTTGAGCCATCTGCAAGAGGTGAGTACGAGATCACAGATGTTAACTTAGAGTATTTAAGAAGAGGACAGTTAAAGGTAATTCCATTCGACAGAGGACTCACCTGGATGGATGCAGGAACTGCCGACAGTATGTTAGAGGCAGCAGAGATCGTGAAGGCACTTCAGAAGTCAGGATGCTATGTAGGCTGCTTAGAAGAACTCGCATACAGAGAAGGCTTCGTAGGTTTAGACAAGATTCATGAGATTGGTGAGAGCCTTAAGATGACTAATTATGGACAATATTTACTTAAATTAAAGTAAAAAGTTGCTGTTTCATTTCTCGAATAATGAGACAAACAGAGCACGATAACAACTTTTTACGAGGGAGAGTGCAAGAATTTCCATATTTATACTAGAATGAGAATGAAACGAAGAACTGTAATTAGAATTGACAAATAACATTTTCTAAATTTCTTAGCATTTTGAAAAAAACTTTCCATTATTTAGTTGACAAGGCATCGGCTTTATGGTATACTACAGTCAACCCAGAGGAGAATGCACAGGCAGCAGGTCATAAGGGAAAAATATAAGTCGACACTGCGCCAGAGAGGAGTACGTTATGCAGAGTACTGGAATAGTTAGAAAGCTCGATTCATTAGGAAGAATTACATTACCTATGGAACTTCGTAAAAGTTTCGATATCGGGGAGAGAGAACCTTTAGAAATCTTCACAGAAGAAGATAAGATCATCATTAAGAAGTACAATCCTAGTGATATCTTTACAGGACAGTGTGAAGACCTCATTGAGTACAGAGGCAAGAAGGTATCCAGAGATTCTATCCGTGAGCTTGCTAGAATTGCCGGATATAAGCTGACAGAGGAATAATCTTCAACTTTACATTACTGTAATAATTAACAGCTTACATCCACGTTGGGAACCATATGTGGTATATACGAAAGATAAGATTGCCTTAGCAAAACCAAAGAATCAGCATAGTGAGAGGCATGAACGGCGAAGTGCCATAATAACAGACATCAGAATCTGTTATTATGGCACTTTTTCTTTCCTAGAAAATATATGAAGAATTGCCGGCAGGATGAAATTGTGTTTTTTCAGATACAATTGTAACAAATATGTGACATCTCTTATATAATTTTGTTATACATTCTTATCCCACCTGTAAAGAAAGATAATAGTTCTGTTATGGTAGTTAAACTACAAAAATACTATAATAAAATTATAGGAAATGTAAACGAAATATAGCATAGATAACGTATCCGGCTACATCATCGCAGTACATTCCAAGTTTAAAGGCAGGAGGGATTCCCTATGAAGAAAAGATTAAGCACAATTTTAACAGCATTATTTATGGCAGTAACACTCATCCCATTTGCACCGGTACAGGCGAAGGCAGCAACAGCAGATGTAACCAGACAGATGGCGGGGAATCGACAGATAAAGGATATCAGTAAGAAGCTTACAGCATATACAACAGCGATGAACTTAAGTGCATACTCCACTACCAGACCAGTGAATATGAAGCTTGACGACAAAGATAAATTATCCATCGCCGTATTTATAAGATATAACTACAAGGGAGACTACAGTTACACAGCAAGAGAGCTTCGCTCCGAGACGAAGAAGCTGTTCGGTAAGAGTGCTTCCATTAACAAGATTAAGAATTATAAGAACAATAAAAACCGTTTCGTATTCGTATGCAGCTCCGATTCCAAGTATTATAAAGACCCATATATGTACTGTGGCGGAGACTTCGGAGATAATATTCCGGATTATAAGATTAAAAAGGTTGTCCGCACCGGCAAGAATACATACACAGTAACTACACAGAACAGATTAGGCTGCTACGGAGAGAAGGGCAGAACCAACATCGGAACAACAACATTGAAGCTTAAAAAGACAGCAGCAGGCTATATTGTAAAGAGCATTCGTTATCAGTATAACGGAAAGTAACAAAGCCTTAAGTAAGTGCAAGTACACATGAAAGAAACATGATAAATGAAAGAAGACATATCCGGCAGTTTATTCGCTGTCGGATATGTCTTTTTTTGCAAAGTATATATCAGATGTGAGCTGACTTTCATCTCTACAGATAAGGGGCAACAAATTGCTATCCGTGTATATGAAGAAGAAAAATTGATAATAAAGTAACGCAAATAAAGTAAAGTTTTGGTGAAAAGTTAAGAATATAGTCCGACTTTACTAAAAATAGCTAGATTAAAACGTCGAAATTAGGCATATTTAGGAATACTACAAAAGTGAAATATATGCTATAATTTACTCACTATAAAAAGGTGTGTGGTTTTAGCTTTCATATAAGAAGAAAAAGTACACAGAAATATTTTAATTTACATCTATGTTCAAGTCTGAATCATTTGTGTACTGCCCGTTAAGACACACCAGAAAAGTATGAAAACAGTATTATCACATAAGAAGAAGTATGGATTTTGCGGGGATAGAAATTACTCACTTATATGATAATCAGCACAAGAATAAGATTGGGGAAAGTATATGTATAAGAAGAGCGTACAGGGCTGGTTGAAGCACCTGGATTTCATGATCTTAGACGTAGTCTGTCTATGGAT
>CAKREJ010000059.1 GCA_934317185.1 uncultured Anaerobutyricum sp.
GATTTTGAGAAAGAAAAAGCAATCGTTTGAGTTATTATGTTTGAACCCAATTTTCAACTGAATATAAAAGAAGTTATTTTTGTTCCGTTGTGCTAAACGTTCCGTTTTGCCTGATAGTACAGACTCGCTCGAAAACGAGCTCGCGAGTCTACAGTCAAAACTCCACAGCACAAAGTCACAAAATATCTTCTTTTATATTCAGTTGAAAATTTCACTACAGGTAATCCAACTCAAACTACTTTCTTTTTCTTCGTCAAAAATCCTGTCTATGTAAATCTATTGGTGGGTATAGTTAATCATTATCTACTCTTCCCTTCTGAAACTAAAGTCTTTAGGAAGATTTTGATAAAGAAAAGAAGATTGAACTTTATGACTTTGTGCTGCGGAATTTTGACCATAGGAACTTTGAACTCGTTCTCGAGAAGTTCCTGCTTTACTGGGCAAAATGAAGTGTTTAGCACAACGGAATAAAGTCAACTTCTTTTCGTTATCAAAACCATTCTACAAAGACTCTGCCTTCTTCAGGTGTTTTACAAACATTTCTGCTATTGCGTCGATTTCTCCTAAGCCTTTCATGATAACTTCTGTTTCAAATCCATCTGCTTTTAAGATGGAATCCCAGGAGTCAGCTTCGGCTCCGGCGAGGTCATTTCGTGCATGATCGCCTGCTACGATCATAAGGGGCATAACATATACTTTTTTAATATCTCTTATTTTTAATCGACGGATAACGTAATCAAGACTAGGGAATCCTTCTACTGTTCCGACATATGTACTTTCATGTCCAAGGTCTCTGAGCATATTTTCAAACTGGCTGTATGCACTGTTAGCAAAGTGTTCTGTTCCATGTCCCATGAATACAAAAGCTTCGTCTTTTGCTAATGGCTTTTCTAATTCCTGCATAACGATCTCGCAGGCTTCTTTGTAATCTTCCTCCTCAGTAAGAAGTGGCGTTCCTACTTTAATGGTTGGAATCTGATCTTTATATGCCAGAAGCATATTCATCATTTTGTCATATTCTAATCCATTGATGATGTGAGTCGGCTGGCAGATTACTTCTTCGTAACCTTCTGCTACCAGTCGTTTCATCACTTCATCCGGATTATGGATAATGACATTTTTTGTTCTTGCCCATTTACGGATAATCATTCCTGAAGTAAATGCTCGATAAAAGTCATAGTCTGGAAATGCTTTTTTACAGGTTTCTTCAATGTTAACGATTGCCGGAAGTGCTTCTTCAAAGCTTGTTCCAAAGCTTACTACTAATAATGCTTTTTTTCCCATTTATCTTCTCCTTATCTTAATCTTAAATAGATTTTAAATATGTGCTGTGAATATCATTACCGGATTATTGGTATCCATAATATGATAGCTTCCGATTTTACGTCCTCGTCCTACCGTTGCCTGAATCACATCAAAGTCTGTGTCATATTTCCCCAAAAGTTCATTCGCTTCTGCAATTGTTTCAATCGTTACCGCCGAAATAACTACTTTTATTTTTTTAGGAAATGCCGCAATCGTCTCTAATATCTGAGATAATTCTTTGCCACTTCCACCGATAAATACTTTATCCGGTTCTGGTAGTGTACGTGCTGTTTCCGCCGCATCTCCTTCATAGACAAACAGATTATCCGTCGAAAATTTTTCTTTATTTTTGTAGATTAATTTTACCGCATTTTCATTTCGCTCCACACTGTGGACACTTCCAAATGGTACCTGTCTTGCACATTCAATCGATACGGAACCTGTTCCGGCTCCGATATCCCAGATAATTTCATCTGGGTGTAACTTCATTTTATGGAGAATAAGTACACGGATTTCTTCCTTTGTCATCGGTGTTTTATCACGCTCAAAATCTTCGTCTGATAAAAAGCATGGACGCACAATCTGCTGTGGCTTTGGATTTTTAATCATTGCTACGCAAAGAGACGGAAATTCTTTTTGTACCATCTCGGCAGGTGTACCTGACTCAAGCATTTCCTCTTCGTAAGAGAGGTTCGCTCCGGCACAAACGGTAACATGATCAAGCTGATAATCGAGCATGATCTGTGAGAGCCATGCCGGTCCCTGTTCTTTGCTGCAAAGGAAAAACACTTTGGAATGCTCTGTTACAGCAAGGGCAATCGAGCCTGCTGTTTTTGCTCTTCCATGTACACTGATGATCAATGCCTCTTCCATCGTTTCTCCAAATGCAGCTCCAAGCATTTGCAGTGAACCAACACCCGGAATAATATCCACTTCCCAGTCTTCGCTGATCGGATCATTACAAATGGTACGATATAGACTGTACATAAGCGGATCACCGCTAACTGCCATCACAACATCCTGTCCTTTAGAAAGGATTTCTCCAATCTGTACTAATGTATCTTTAATCTTTCCCATTGCGAGAAAGGCTGGCTTACTATTTTCAGAATCTGCCTCACTGTTGACATCCTTACACAGTTCTCTTAAAACCGGTAGTATTCTTTTTGCCGCAATTACTGTATGGGCTTTTTTCATTTTTTTAATTACTGCCGGTAAAATGTAATCGGCTTCGCCCGGTCCGATTCCGGCTACTGTTAATTTGCTCATTCTGCCCTCCGCAGTTATCTTTTACAGACAGAGAGTATCTCTTCTATATTTTTACTTGTTGCCAGAACTTTATTTTGTCCATCGAGGAAAATCATTCCCACCCTTGCCATCTTATGGGCGGTTTTCTCACAATATTCAGACGCTTTTTGTGCCATATCCGGCCAGATATCCATAAGACCCTCTTCTTCCACGATCTTCATAGCCGCCTTTGTTGTAAGGCAGGAATAAATCCTTTGGATAACAGAAACCGGTGCACCGTGAAGTGCCGCATGGGTACAGATTGTTTCGATACGTCCGTCCGCCACATGGCTGTGTGTGTTCATCGTACCGGATGCCACTTTTACGAGCTTTCCGACAAAACCACCAATCAAAATATCAGTAAAACCTCTTTCTACAGCTTCTTCTATCATAAATCCAATATAATTGCTTACCTGTAAAATACATCGAAATTCACCATACTGCTCTTTTAACGCAGTTTCTCCGGTTCCTCCAAGTACAAAAAGAATGGTTTTATGTCCCTGCTTCGCATACATATCAAGCTCTGCAACCAGAGAATCTTTCATTGCCTCCTCGCTCATCGGACGGACAATTCCTGTCGTTCCAAGAACAGAAAGACCATTCACAATGCCAAGACGAGGATTGAATGTCTTTTTGGCAAGTTCCTTTCCACCGGGAATACTTACGGTTATATTTGCTTTTTTATTACCGATGATTTTGCGAATCGCTTTCTCTGCCATCTGGCGTGGAACCGGATTAATTGCCGGCTGTCCGGGAGGAATTTTTAATCCCTCCTGTGTAATGGTTCCGACTCCGTCTCCACCAAAAAAGGAAATATCTCCCTCTTCCTCAAAAAGCTCTACCTTTGTGATAATCTCACTTCCATTTGTTACATCCGGATCATCTCCGGCATCTTTTATGACCCCGCAAACTCCAAATTCTCTTGGAATAATATCGAGATAAAGTGTCTTTCCGATCGGTGTTTCTACCTTTACTACGGAAGGACATTTACCTGTTGTCTGCCAGATGACCGAAGCCTCCGCACCACCTGTCATACAGGAGCCGGTGGAAACTCCTTCCCTTAATTCTTTCATAAATTTAATTCCAATGCGTTTTATAACTGATATAACATTGCATTACAGATGGTTGCCGCAATATTGCTGCCGCCCTTTCGTCCTTTCGGAACGATAAACGGTACCCCGGCTTCCATAATCAGCTCTTTGGATTCTACTACATTTACAAAGCCAACCGGTGCGCCGATAATGAGTGCAGGGTTTAACTTGCCTTCTTTAATAAGTTCATATAAGCGAATCAATGCAGTCGGTGCATTTCCAATAGCAAAAATAACGTTCTCTTTTTCTGCAAGAGCTGCTCCTCTTTCCATACAGATCGCTGCTCTTGTACATCCACGCTCTTTTGCCTCTTTTGCTACATCTTCATCAGACATAAAACAATGTGCCTCGCCTCCAAAAGCTGCCAGCTTCTTTTTATTGATTCCTGACCATGCCATTCTTGTGTCCGTTACGATATGTGCTCCGTTTTTTAAAGCTTCCACACCGATATTGGCAGCATTTTCAGAAAAACATAAATTATCTGCATAATCAAAATCTGCTGAAGTGTGGATACATCTTTTTACGATAGAGAACTCCGGCTCCGGCCAGGTTCTTCCGTTTAATTCACTTGTGATGATCTCCATGCTTCTTTTTTCGATTTCAGCAGGTTTTACGATTTGAATCTTATCTAACATAATATCCTCCTGCGGTTTAATTCAATTCTTCATAAGTACCAAAGTTTGTCTGTTCAAAGCTAGGTAATTCCCAGTATGCCTTAAATGCATAATCTGCGATCGTAAATCCCATAACTGCTCCGGTTCCCTCTCCAAGACACATATTCGCAAGTATATATGGCTGCTTACCAATTGCATCAAGAATCATATGCCCTGCAGGCTCGTTAGAACAGTGGGATGGGAAAAGATACGGTGCACATTCCGGTACTAAACGAATAGCGATCAGTGCCGCTACGGAAGAAATAAATCCATCAATAAATACCGGCACCTGTAATGCGGCTCCGCCAATATAGCATCCGACCATACCGGCAATATCAAGTCCACCGACTTTCGAAAGGACATCCAGCGGATCCTTCGCATCTACCTGATTTAATGCAATACTCTGCTTAATTACTTGTATTTTATGTTCTAAGTCCTTATTTGTAAGACCGGCACCTTTTCCGGTTACCTTTTCTACGCTCTGATCTAATAAAACAGAACAGACTGCACTACTTGTTGTTGTATTACCGATACCCATTTCTCCGGTAGCAAACACGTTATATCCTTTTTCTTTTAGATCCGCTACTGTATCAATGCCGACTTCGATTGCTTTTATTGCTTCTTCTCTCGACATTGCCGGACCTTTTGCCATATTATCGGTTCCGTATTTAATCTTTCTTGGAAGAACTCCCGGATTATCACAATCAGTTGCAATTCCGATATCGACAGGATATACATCAGCTCCACTCATGGAAGACATAATACAGATTGTCGCATTATGCTTTGTCATATTTTCTGTTACTGTTTTTGTTACTTCCTGCCCGGTCTGGGTAACACCCTCTTCTACAACACCGTTATCCGCCGCCATAACAATAACGGCTTTCTTCTCTAAATGTGGATTCTTATCCCTGTATATTCCGGCAAACTGTGTCACCATTTCTTCAAGTCTTCCCAGACTGTGAAGAGGCTTTCCAAGCGTATTCCATCTTGCACGGGTATATTCCATCGCCTCTTCATCTAAAGGCTGAATCTTTTTAATTGCTTCCTCCAGAGTCATAATCATCTCCCCTTCTGCTGCTGTTACCGCTCTGTATTTATATTTTAAAAAACAAACAAGGATAATGGTACCATTCCTGTGTACTTTGTAAGTGTTATAACTACAAGAAGTAATAATACTTCCGCAAGCTCACTCCCGGCTCCCATAACATCTCCGGTAATCCCCCCGATCTTTCCTGTGATATACACCCGGAAAAGATAAGCGAATCCAAAGAGGATGGCAAAAATAAGAACTCCCCAGTAAGAAAACGCCAGTACCATCGCAATCAGTCCTAAAATCACCGTTCCGATCACGGTTCCAAGACTGACAGTTCCTACATAAATACCAATTCCTTTTTCACGAGGGTAAATTGCCTTATACACGATCGCTCCCTGTACCATCTTGCCGGCAATCGGCATAAGAAGGATCATCAGCCAGCGAACATCACTGTAATAAATTCCGGCAAATTTCAATGCCAGATCAAAACACATCGCTACCGCACCATTTGTTCCGATACGGCTGTCCTTCATAATCTCAAGCATTCTCTCTCTCGTTCTTGCCGAATAGATTCCATCGGCAGTATCAGAGAGGCCATCTAAATGAAATGCACCTGTTAAACAAAGATTCGCCAGCATCGCAAAAAGTATTCCGAATACTTCCGGAAGAATAAGACTGACAAGTAAAAAAACTGCCATATCACAAAGTCCGAGAATCAGTCCAACGACCGGATAATATAGAAATCCTTTGTGCATATCTTCATCTTTTACTTCTCCAAGATTCACATTAACGGGAATTCTTGTCATAAAGCCAAGTGTTAACAAAAAACGCTTTATTTGTGTCTTCATTTATTTTCAACCTTCTTCCGCTACATCCTGAATCATTGTTTCTACCATACCTCTGGCAGTATATACAACAGCAGTTTTCTCAATGAAAAGTCCATTCTCTTCGGCTGTTTTTGTTGTAACCGGACCAATGCTGATATATTTGCCTTTTACATCATCAAGGTTATCTACCATAGATACAAATGCACGAACTGCACTAGAACTTGCAAATGTCACATAATCAACCATTTTAATCAGGCGATTCAGCTCCTCTGCCTTTCTCTCATCCTTTACTGTATGGTAAAGAGAAATACAGGTATGGGAAATTCCCGCTTCCTCTAATGCGTCCGGAAGAACTCTGTTCGCTTCCTCTGCACGAAGGAGAAGAACACTTTCATCTTTTCCGATATGAGGAACCATCGCCTCTGCCATATCTTTTGAAGAATATGCTGTCGGAATAAAATCACAAAAAATTCCGTGATCTTCTAATGCCTTTCTCGTTCCATCACCAATAACAGCAAAACGAATATGTGCTAAATCTCTAATATCTTTGCGAATCTCCTGCATTTCTTCAAAGAAACATTCCACACCGTTCGCACTGGTAAATACAATCCAGTTATACTTATCTATTTCCTTCAATGCAAGATCCAGCTCCGGAAGTCTCATCCTTTCGGTACGAATCAAACTAAAGGAAATCGCCTCTGCTCCTTCTTCTTTTAAAATCGGAGAAAGTCGGTCTACCATAGAAGTTGTTCCTGTTACAAGAACACTCTTCCCTGATAATGGTTTATGTCCATACCAGTCAAGTACCTGACGTAAGCTTACAACATCTCCGACAACCGTAATCGCAGGAGTCCTGATTCCCTCACGCTCTACGACCTCTACAATATCTGCAAGTGTTCCTGTCGCAACACGCTGTCTTGCCGTTGTTCCTTCCTGAAGTACCCCAACCGGTGTTGCAGGATCTTTTCCATTCTCTATAAGGGAAGTTACAATATTTGGAAGATTTTTAAGACCCATAAGGAAAATCAATGTTCCTTCTTCTTTGGCAAGTGTTTCATAATTTAATACACTTACACCATTTTTGTGATTGCCTTCATGTCCCGTGATCACATGGAAAGAAGAAGCAAAATCACGATGTGTCACCGGTATACCGCAGTATGCAGGAACAGAGTAGGAAGAAGAAATTCCAGGTACTACTTCAAAATCAACTCCGGCTTCTCTAAGTTCCTGGCCTTCCTCGCCGCCTCGTCCAAAGATATATGGGTCACCGCCCTTTAAGCGGACAACATTCTTACCTTCTAAAGCAAGCTTTACTAAAAGTTCATTTGTCTCGTACTGTTTTAAATGATGATTGGAAGAACGCTTTCCTGCATAAATAAGTTCTGCGTCATCTCTTACTTCATTTAATAGAGAACTGGATGCAAGATTATCATAAACAACAACATCTGCCTCTCTTAAAAGCTTAAGACCCTTTCTTGTCATCAGATCTTCATCACCGGGACCTGCACCAACTAAATATACCATTCCTTTATTTACTTCATGGGCAACGCTGATACCCAGTTCTGTTGCTATTTCTACTTTATTTTTTCCTTCCACAGTATCTTTGGCACTTACTGTCATATATGTCTTCTTACTGTGGATTCCATCTTTTACATACATAGCTCGCATGGAAAATTCACCATTCTCCTCACGACAAAGTGCTGCTGCAGGAGCATTACAGCTTCCACCGATCGTCTTTAAAAACGCTCTTTCTGCCATGAGAAGACATTCTGCTTTCTCACTGTGAATCGCTGCAAGGATTTCTTCCATCTCGGCATCTTCTGTACGACTCTCTACAGAAAGGATTCCCTGACCTGCTGCCGGAAGAAATACATCCGGATCAAGATACTGATAATATAATCCTTCTTCTTTTTCATATCCAAGTCTTTCGATTCCTGCTGCTGCAAGAATAATTCCGTCATACTGACCGTCACGAAGCTTACTTAAACGTGTCTGTACATTGCCTCGGAGAAGCTTGATATTTACATATGGATTGATTTCTTTAATTAATAATTCTCTTCGTAAAGAGCTTGTTCCAACAATACTTCCCGGTTCTAATTCTTCTAAAGTCTTACCGGTCGTCGTCACAAAAGTATCTCTTACATCTGCTCTGTCAAGAACTGCTCCAATTCCAAGTCCTTCCGGGAAATCCATCGGCATATCCTTCGCACTGTGAACCGCAATATCTATTTGTCCGGAAAGAAGTTCTGCTTCAAGCTCTGCAGTAAATACCCCTTTGCCGCCAAAAGAGGTAAGAGACTTATCAAGAATCTGATCTCCCTTCGTATCAATCTTTACGATTTCCACCTCAAGCTCCGGAAATGCCTGTTTAATTTTATCTTTTACAATATCGGTCTGCGTCAGAGCGAGTTTACTCTTTCTTGTTCCGATTTTGATGATATTTTTCATCTTGTTCCTCCACCTATTCTACGTTCGCAAATCCGTATTTATCTTCATATCCTCTTGGTGTGATCATCTTTCCGTCACGTACATATGTATTGGAATTTCCGACAATAACGATACTAAACATATCGATCGGTGCATCTTTTACCGCATCTAATGTTGTAATATAAGAAGATTCTTCTTCTCTTCCTGCATGGCGGACAATGCCGACAGGAGTCTTTCCATCACGATATTTCATAAGGATTTCTGCCGCCTTTTCTACATAATCTGCTCTCTTTTTGCTCTTTGGATTATAAAGACACACAATAAAGTCTCCCTGTCCCGCACAATCCACTCTCTTCATAATAAGAGAATACGGTGTCATCAGATCACTCAAACTAATAATTGTAAAATCATGCATCAGTGGTGCACCTAAAACAGATGCCGCTGCACTTGCCGCTGTCACACCCGGAACGGTTTCTATTTCTACATCTGCCTTCTTTTCATTTGCAATTTCTAAAAGAATTCCTGCCATTCCGTAAATTCCACTGTCTCCGGAACTTACCATCGCTACTGTTTTCCCTTCCGCAGCAAGATCAACTGCCATACGGCAGCGATCCATCTCTTTTGTCATCGGAGTTGCTACATATTCCTTATCCGGGAAAAACTTTTTCAGCATCTCTACATATGTAGTATA
>CAKREJ010000060.1 GCA_934317185.1 uncultured Anaerobutyricum sp.
AAATTATCATGGTGATTGATATTATTGGCACATGGTGCATCGGAATTCCTTTGTGCCTGGTTGCGGCATATGTATTTCAGTGGGGAATTGTAGGTGTATACACGTTACTTACCACAGAAGAAATATTCAGGCTGGTTATATCACTGGTTATTTTTAGAAAACGTAAATGGATGATTAGTTTATCGTAGGGTGAAAGGAAAATTGAAAATGCGAAATATATATCAGGTGGGAATTATCGCACATCTGATATAGGATTTTCCGAGGAGTTATAAAAATTGGACTCCTCGGATTTTTATTTCTATACTTCCGTGAGAAATCAAACTTTAGACCGTGACTTAAGGTAGTCAAAAATAGTAGCGGATGGTATACTATATATTATAGAAAATGGAAATAAAAATAACCATAAGTCTTTATTTATTACTAAGAATGAGTTTACGAAAATTTTACTTGTATATAACGATAACTAAAAATAACGGTGATATTATCTGTTGTGCGGTAAGCGTTATAAAATTTGTAAAATATAAAACGAAGATGTGTAAGGGAGTTATTCATGAAAGCAAGTAAAGTAAACGAATTTTTAAAAATTATTAAAGAAAATGATATATATCCGGTGTTTCAGCCTATTGTTAACTTACAGACCGGTAAAGTAGAAGGCTATGAAGCTTTGAGTCGTATAAACCGCAAGAATACGGGATTGATGATTGCAGATCTATTTGTGATTGCGGAGAAGGCAGGATGTGTATGGAAACTGGAGAAGCTATGTAGAAAGAAGGCATTAAAGCAAGCGGTCAAGAAACCGAAAAAAGTAAAACTATTCCTTAATGTTGACGGACATATTTTTCAGGATGCTACGTTTATACAGGGATTTACAAACCGTAAAGCTTCCAGAATTGGTGTTCCGATCTCAGATATTGTATTTGAGATAACAGAACGATCTGATATAGAAAACTATCAAATTTTGCAGCGGATTATGAAGCATTATATTGATCAGGGGTTTGAGATAGCATTAGATGATGTTGGTGCAGGATATTCTGGTTTGAATCGTGTGGTGAATACGTCACCGAATTATTTAAAAGCAGATATCGAACTGGTAAGAGATATACATAAAAATAAGAAAAAAGAAATTATGATGAAGCTTTTGAAAAATTATTGTGATGAAACGGGAGAAATTCTTATTGCAGAAGGAATAGAAACAGTTGAAGAACTGGAATGTCTGCACGCATTAGGGGTTCATTATGGACAGGGGTATTTTCTCGGCAGACCGGATTGTGAATTTAGAAATATCAGTGCCAAAGCAATGGAAGTATTACAGAAATTAAACAAGGAAAAGAAATATTGATATTGGTGGATACAGGGGAACTTTATAGTATGAAAAAAATTAAGAGAAAAAGAATGAGAAAAAGAAGGATTTTTGGTGCATTAACATTTTTTATATTGATTATAACACTGGTGGGCTGTGCTAAAACAGATAAGACCGCAGAGTCGGAAAAACGTCCGGTTATTGAACTTGGAAGTGACAGCTATCCGCCATATAATTATTTGAATGAAGATGGTGTGCCGACAGGAATTGATGTTGAACTGGCCACAGAAGCATTTGGGAGAATGGGATATGATGTAGAAATTGTAAGTATTGACTGGGAGAAGAAAAAAGAGCTGGTGGAGAATGGTGAGATTGACTGTATCATGGGATGTTTTTCAATGAAAGGAAGACTTGACGATTATCAGTGGGCCGGTCCTTACATGGCCAGTAATCAGGTAGTTGCCGTCAACGAAAACAGCGATATTTATAAGTTAAGTGATTTAAAAGGAAAGAAGCTTGCGGTTCAAAGTACAACGAAACCGGAAGGTATTTTTTTGAAAAGAGAGGATAAACGGATTCCCAAACTTGGTACGCTGATCAGTATGGAACACAGGGAACTGATTTATACGTTTCTTGGGAAAGGATATGCAGATGCAGTGGGTGCACATGAAGAGTCAATTATACAGTATATGAAAGATTATGATGCCAGATTTCGAATTCTGGCGGAACCACTTATGACGGTTGGAATCGGGGTAGCATTTGCAAAGAATGATACGAGAGGATTGTGCAGAGAATTAGATAAGACATTAAATGAAATGAATAAAGATGGTACGTCAGTAAAGATTATCGGAAAGTATCTTGATAATCCAGAGAAATATCTGGAGGTGGATAATCTTGAAGAATAATAAATTAACAGGAACGGAAAAGAGGTTCTGGATTGTTGGTGCGATATTGGGTGTTGTTTTGTTTGGTCTGACTGTAGTGTATTTCTTTCAGATAGATAAAGCACGGGAAGAAGAGAGACTTTTAGATATTGTAAATTATGTTAAGATACAGTGTTCTACCTATACACATTACAACGAAGCTTCAGAATCTAAAAGTTTGCTGCGTGCGATTGAGGGTACCAGACAGGTTAGCACAAATATAGCTACAGAAGTTGAAAATGGAACAAAGCTTGATAGCCGATTATTAAAAGAAAGTACGGAACAGTTATGGTTAAGTGGCATTATTGTTCTGGGTGCAAATGGGAATACTGTATGTGAATATAGTAAAAAGAATAATTTATTGCAGGAAATACAGAAATATATAGACAAAGACACTGTGCTGGATACAGCCAGTTACGAAGAAAAGGTGTATTCGCAGCGAATTCATCGGAATGATGGTTCTTATATTGACATAGCTGCCTGTGCAAGAAAAGATGCACCTGGAATTGTCGTCACTTATTATTATACGTCAGCAGAGTTTGCAAGTAATTATACGCTTACGATACAGAACCTATTAAATGGTTATAAGAAGTCAAGTGCCGGAACGATCATTGTGGCAGATGAAGGGGTAATTATTGCTTCTAACGAGCCGAAGCTGATCGGTCTTAATACTACAGAGCAAGAAGCAATTCAGACATTAAAGAAAAACGCAGACAGTAAGCATATAATGCATCTTAAGGTGAACGGTGTCCGAAGCTATGGGGTAATGTTAAAGCAAAGGAATCATTATATTTATGCTTATGTTCCGGATAAGATTACTTTTTATACTTTGCCACAAAATGTTATTGTATGTGTATTTATATATTTGCTTGTATTAGTTCTGGTGTGGTTTATTCTCAGAAGAGCAAGAGTAAACAGTATCAAAAAGGAAATAGAAAAAGAAGAGGAATATCAGAAAAATCTTCTGGAAGAAGCAAAAAAAGCAGAGGCTGCCAACCGGGCAAAAACAGAATTTCTTCAGAGAATGAGTCACGATATCCGTACACCGATTAATGGGATTTGTGGAATGGTTGATATCGGAGATCGTTATAGTGATGACTTGCAAAAGCAGACGGATTGCAGGAAAAAAATAAGAGAGGCTTCGAATATTCTCTTAGAACTTATCAATGAAGTACTTGATATGAGTAAGCTGGAATCAGGGGAAGTCTTTCTGGAAGAGAAAGCGTTCGACGTTTATAACATTATTAACGAAGTGACAGATGTAATTGGAAGATTGGCAGATGAAAGAAAGATTACAGTTAAAAAGGAATTCAGGGACATCACACATCCGAAATTACTTGGAAGTCCGATTCATCTGAAGCGTCTGTTGATGAATATTGTGAGTAACGCTGTAAAATATAATAAGGATTACGGGAATATTTATCTTAGCTGTAGAGAATTGTCTTTAAATATTGATAAAGACAATGAATCTGATGAAAGCGTTGCATTAGAATTTATATGCCGAGATGAAGGAATCGGAATGAGTGAAGAATTTCAAAAACATATCTTTGAACCATTTACACAGGAACAAAAAGGCGGTGGCTCTAAGTTTGGAGGTACCGGCTTAGGTATGCCGATTACCAGAAATCTTATAGAAAAGATGGATGGAACGATAACATTTGAAAGCGAAAAAGGAAAAGGTACCGTTTTTGTAGTTACGATTCCTTTTAAAGTTGCACCGGATACGCAGAATCAGGAAGAAAAGCAGGTAGTATTAGAAGATTCTATAAAGGGGTTAAATTTACTACTTGTAGAAGATAATGAATTGAATATGGAGGTTGCAGAATTCATTATTAAAAATGAAGGTGCTACCGTAACAAAGGCCTGGAATGGTCAGGAGGCACTGAGGATTTTTGAAAAAAGCAGTCCCGGAGAATTTGATGCTATTCTTATGGATGTGATGATGCCGGTTATGAGTGGTTACGAAGCAACAAAGCAGATTCGTTCTCTTGATAGAGAAGACGCAAAGGAAATTCCGATCATTGCAATGACAGCAAATGCGTTCGCAGAAGATCGGATAAAGTCCAAAGAAGCAGGAATGAGTGAACACATTGCAAAGCCGATTGATATGAAATTACTCGTAAGAGTTATTGCACAGCTCGTTCATTAGAAAGAGAGATAAATAGATAAAAAGTTAGATTGTTGTGGGTATTAGTTACAAATATTGAAGGAGAAGTATGAAAAAATACATAAAATGGAAAAAATTTGAAAGAGTCTGTATGGCAGCTATTTTGGTATTATTGTTTCTTTTTATGGGAAGATTGTATCAGAAAGAAAATGGGACCAGCACATTTTGTTCAATTAACAAAGGGTGGTATCAGATAAAAGAGGGAGAAAAAGTTAATGTTGACCTACCGTGTTATGTTATGACAGATGCGGACGGAAAGATTGTTCTTTATAATGATACACTCTCCGAAAAAGACAGGGGGAATTATCTTTCAAGCAAAGGAGTGCAGGATCATCTGGAAATACATATGGGAAACCAGATTCTCTATCGTTATAAAGAACATAAATTTCAGAAAAATAAACAGATGAAGGGAAAGATATGGGCGGATGTTTGTCTGCCGGAAGAAATTGGAGAGGAACGGTTAAGTTTTGTATTTGAGGGCAAAAAAAACAGTTTCCTCTATATCCAGGCACCGATTATGGGAAGCTTTCCTGAGATTATTAAAAGTCATTTGCAGGGATCGACATTTTCTATTTTGATGATTATTGGAATGTTAGGGATGGGGATTGTTTCTGTAATTATATTTTTGTATATAAAGCATCGCAGGATTGTTGAGAAACGTTTTCTTAATGTGGCATTCTTTTTGATTTTATGTAGTGTATGGTCGATATTTGATTCAGGAATTTATCAGATGTATGGAAGACAAAATTCGATAGGAACACAGGTGTCCTTTTATGCATTTATGCTTATGTCAGTTCCTATGTTGTATTTTGTACAAAATACAGTAAGCAGGAATATGCGGTGGGTTCCGCAAGTATGGATTTTGCTTTTATATGCAGATGCTATATTACAGGGAGTTATGAACCTGGTGTTTGGGATTCCTTTTGTACATATGCTATATATAACACATCTTATATTATTTACAGGAGTCATAGCAATGATTATTATTCTGTGGAAAGAATATCAAAAAGAGCAGACGCAGGAATTGAATTATTGTCTGAAGGCATTTGCAGTATTAGGTGTAGGTGGTGTGATTGCAATTGTCCTGTATCTAATATTTTCTATTTATTGGTATGATACGATTTTTCAGTCTGGTATTTTTCTTTATATTGCGTTCTTGTTTGGAGGGTTACTATGTAAAGTATCGAATGATATTCGGTTTCATTTAGAACAGACAGTATATGAAAGAATGTCTGTGGAAGATCGGATGACGGGATTGAAAAACAGAAAAGCGTTTGACCAGTATATAGAAGAACTACAAAAAGATGCCGTGCTTCTTAAAAATGTTATGCTCTTATTTATAGATATTTATGGATTAAAAAAGATTAATGATATGAATGGAATGCAGATGGGGGATGAAGCAGTTATCCGGACAGCACGGAGTATACAGACAGCAGTACATTTTTTAGAACCAATAGCAGAAAGCTTTCGTGTTGATGGCAATGAGTTTGCAGTAGTTGTAACGAATCCGCAGAAGCTGCCAGACGAGTGGGAGCAGTTTATAATAAATGAATTAAAAAAAGAATCCGGAAGCAGATATTATGTTCGGTTGAAATTTGGTTATAGTTACTTGAGGAAAAGTGATGGAATACTTAATTCCGTCAGCGACTGGAAGATGCAGGCAGATAAGATGCTACGTGCAAATACAGGGAAATCGGTGGAGGAGAGGTATGAGTTATAATGTGGATTTTCTGATTGCAGGGTTGGCCATATTGTTACTGATTCTGTGGCACTTTTTAGGACAAAAAAGAGCGGAAGATTTGAATAATCAGGTGTTTCTTTTTTTTGCAATTGTGGGAAGTTTGGATCTGGTTACAGAACTTATTAGCAGTTATTATATTATTTCTGAAAAGGGATATTTTGGAATTGCTTCTGTGTTGGTAACTACGATATTTTATTTATTTCAGGCAGTGATACCTTTTGCTCTGATTTGTTATGTCCAGACATTATATGAGAATAAAATCATTTCTGCCAAAAGGATGCTGCTATCCGGATTGCCGACATTTGTGCTGATCGGGATAGTTTTAACGAATCCATTTACCGAAAAATTATTTTATTTTGATGTATCGGAAGGATATATGAGAGGGCCGTGGTATATGCTTATGTATTACAGTGCACTTGCTCATGTGCTGGTAGCAATATTTCTTATTCTTTTCTGGAGAAAAGAGCTTGGTTATCGAAAGGTAAAAATACTTCTGGAGATTCTTTTCATAGCTGGAGTAGGAATCGTAATTCAATTTTTAGATAACTCTTTGCTTACAACGGGATTTGGTTTGAGTCTCGGTATACTGGCTTTATTTATTACGATTAACAATCCATATGCCAATATGGACAGTCTTACCGGATTATATAACCATCTGTACCTGACTAGAAAAAGTAATGAGTTAATTGCAAGAGGAAAAAATTTTCATATTATTAGCGTGTATTTATATCAGTTGAAATATATCAATAAAATTGCAGGAATCCAGGGTGGAGATCATATTTTAAAAATGACAGCCAAAAAGCTTGGAGCATTATGTGGCAGGAAGGTTTTTCGTATTACCGGGAAGCGATTTCTTATTTTGGCACATTCTCTGGAAGAATATGAATATTACCTTACACAATTAAAGACGATGTTTGATGTGAACATGAAAATGGATGTGGAGAATAAGAATGTTGCGACACCTGTAGTTTTAAGCGGTATTATCAATGCCGGGAAGCTTAAAGAAAGCGGATTAGTTTTGGAGTATGTAGAATATTTGGAAACTCTGGCTTTGCAAAGTGGTCTGACTGAAGTGATTCAGGATGACCGACAGACTTTGAATGGATTTTTATATAATAAGCGTGTGGAACAGTATTTACATACAGCAATTAATGAAGACCTTTTTGAAGTATACTATCAGCCGATATATTCTACAAAGGAAAAACGCTTTTTTACATTGGAGGCACTGAGTCGTCTTCATCATCCGGAACTTGGGTGGATCGCACCGGATGTTTTTATTCAAATTGCAGAAAAGAATCATATGATTGAACAGATTACAGATTTGCAACTCTGCCGTATTTGCAGATTTTTAAAAGCGAATGAAGAAATAATGGAGCGGATTTTGAACGTGAAAGTGAATTTATCTTCATTGGATCTAATTAGAAATGATAGCTGCAATCATTTTATTCGTATAATGGATAGATTTGAAATACCCCATGACTGGATACAGTTTGAGATTACTGAAACGGTAGCAACAGAATATAATGCAAGCTTAAGGAAGGTTGTAGATGAATTTATGGATGCAGGAATCCATCTTTGTCTGGATGATTTTGGCTCAGGATATGCTAATCTGAACACAGTTATGCAGCTTCCATTTTCAACGATAAAGATTGACCGGTCGCTTCTTTTTGATATTTGCAATGATAAAAAAAGGGAGATGTTCTACCAGAGTATCGTAGAAACTTTCCGGAAGATGAATTATAATATTGTTTCTGAAGGGGTAGAAACGAAAGAAGAGATGGAGAGGCTTAGCAGTTGGGGAGTTGATATGATACAGGGATATTATTTTTCAAAACCGCTCCCAACGGAAGAATTATTGAAATTAATATAGGGAAATCAGAGTGTTTTTGAAAAAACAGGGTTGACAGAGGAGAGTCGTCTGCGTATAATCGTTCTAAATAGAACGTTGAAGAAAGGAGTAAATGTATGTTTTTCTGGGATAAGCATAAGACAATTACCAGTTGTTATGAGATACTGGCAAAAGATGTATGCGACAGATATCAGTTGACACAAATGGAATATGATATATTAATGTTTCTACATGATAATCCTCAGCATAATACAGCGGCGGATATAGTAAAAGTTCGGAAATCGACAAAGTCTCATGTATCTACATCTCTTAAGAGACTGGAGAGCAGGGGACTTATTAAAAGAATTCAGAGCACCAGCAATAAAAAGCATATAGAGATTGTATTGTTAAGTGAAGCAGAACAAATCATAGATGCCGGAATAGAAGTGCAGAAGCAATTTGCTAAAAATGTTCTAAGTGGACTGACAGAAGAAGAAAAGCATATATGTATAAGTGTTTTTAATAAGATTTGCAATAATGCAGATGAATATTTAAAAAGACGTATGGAGTGAGCAGATGAAAAATTATAAACCACAGATGCCGGACATCATGGAGGCGATCTTTGATGCCGGATATCTGATATTTGATTTAGTTGCAGCTATTTTATTTTTTGTATTTTCAAAAGGAAGTATGTTATTCATTCTTTATGGCATATTAACATTGACACTTTGTGGTGGAGATGCATTCCATCTGGTGCCGAGAATTATCAGAGCAGTGAATGGAAGTAATGACAGAATAAAGAAACAATTGGGAATTGGCTTGCAGATATCTTCTATTACAATGACAGTATTTTATATTATTTTAATGTATGTTTGGAAATATACTTTCCCGGAATTGAATGCACCGGCTGCAGTACAGGTAATGATATGGGTATCAGCAATTATCAGAATAATCGTATGTCTTCTTCCTCAGAATGACTGGTGTACAGATGAGGGAAATATGAAGCTATCGATTATCAGAAATGCAGTGTTTGCTGTTACAGGCATTGGGGTGATTATTCTCTATGCTATTTCCGGTAATGCAAACGGATATCATATGACAAGAATGGTCGCAGCGATTATTATTTCTTTTGGCTGTTATCTTCCGGTAACATTATTTAGTAAAACAAAGCCTAAAGTTGGTTTACTGATGATTCCGAAGACCTGTGCATATATGTGGATTATTGCAATGGGACTTCAGCTTATGTTTTAATAAAATTTTATCCTGTAAAATAAATTTTACAGGATGCAGAAGCAGTATAAATGGATAAATTATGGAGGAAGGACAT
>CAKREJ010000061.1 GCA_934317185.1 uncultured Anaerobutyricum sp.
AGTAATGAGCTAATTCCTCATCTGCTGGAGATTTTGGCTAATTGATTGTTACAATCTTCTGGACAATCCCCTTCTTCTTCCGGCACAAACTCCTGATTTACTTCTGGAGCAGACAAACAGAAAAAGAAAAAAGAAATACTGGATAAAATGTGACCTCGGAGTGAGTAAAGAATGTGAGCCTATAAGCGAACATTCTTCACGCAACGACTACTGGCACATTTTACCAGTATTTCTTTTTTCTTTTTCGTCCGTCATTCCAACAAATCAGGAGTTAACTATTTATTTCTCCGAGGTATCTGTAAATTGTTGCCTGTGAGCAGGAGAATCTCTTTGCGACAAACGGTATGGATCCCTTTAACTGGAATAATCCCTGCTCGTGAAGTTTTACCATTATCTCTTTGCGTTCGTTCTGATTCAGACGATCTACAGGTGTTACAAGATTCGCAGTTGCATCTTTAAAAATCTGTTCTCTAAGAGAAGCGACATCAATCGCAAAGTTTTCTGTAATCCGACTCGACAAGTCTTTTACGTTTTCTGTAGATTCTGCAATGCCAGAAGATATATTTTTAACAAAATTCCCAGGATGAATCATAGAGAATAATTTCTCATGAAGCTCCATATATCGGCTATCATCAAAATTAATACATAAAAGACCAATAGGATTGCCTTCAGAATCTTTGATAAACATACTCGAAGAACGGAGAATATGTCCATTTTCCGCAACACCTTTATAATTGGCAATAAAATCATTGTCTTCGTAAACTTTTGAAGAAAGCATATGAAAAACAGCACAGGTAAGAGGACTTCCGATGGTTCTTCCACTGATATGCCCATTTTCGATTGCAATTACAGAATGATTCTTATTGGATAAATCCTGTAGAACAACTTCATAGTCCGGACCTAATACACTGCCTAAAAACTTTACAGTGGTTTTATAGGAATAAAGTAAATCTGACATAACGGTTCCTTTCGCATACTTAACTTATATTGGCTTCAATTATTATAGCCGGGCAGAAAAATTATTATCGTAATAAAAAAATTATATAAAATAAAATACCATAAAATACGATAAAATTCAAGAATGGAGAGTATTGCACATCACATATAGTTTATTTGAGAAAACAATGGATTGACTTTCATAATTTTCCTCGATATAGTTATGTAAGAATGGAAAAATGGAGGAAGAATGATGGCAAAAAAGAAGATTTACGCCGTAAGAAAAGGAAATAAAACGGGATTATTTTATTCATGGGATGAATGTAAACGTGCAGTTCATGGATATTCTGGAGCTGAATTTAAAGGATTTTTTACCGAAGAGGAGGCAGAAGCTTTTTTAAATATCGGAAAGGATAAATTAACTACAAATGATACTGCGATTGTTACAGCAACGGATGTACTGGAAAGAAATAACAAAGCGAACTCTGTTAAGATAAAATCAACCACAGACCGTCTGGTCGTTTATGTAGATGGAAGCTTTGATATACACCTTCAAAAATATTCTTTTGGTTGTGTCATTTTACTTGAAGATGGAAGAATCATCGAGCGATGTGGAAATGGTGAAAAGCCGGAACTTCTGGCTATTCGCAATGTAGCCGGAGAGATGTATGGAGCGATGTATGCAGTACAGTGGGCATTTGAAAACGGTTATTCTTCCGTTGTTCTCCATTATGATTATGAAGGAATTGAAAAATGGGCAACAGGCGTATGGAGTGCGAAAAATCCACATACGAAGAAATATGCTGCATTTATGAAAAATATGCAGGAGAAGATAGAAATCATATTCCGGAAAGTAAGAGCACATTCCGGAGACTATTATAATGAACAGGTTGATCAGCTTGCAAAGAAAGCTTTAGTAAGCGAAAATGGAATACCAGCTATTGATAAAATAAAAAAATAGGAGTTACAAATCAAAAAAACATAAAAATATCATATTTATTAATAATGTTTCTGAATATATTATCGTGAATCTATACAAAACTCTATTGCGTTTTTGCGGACACTCATGTTATTATACACAAAATGGAAGGTATTTTTATAATTTCACAAAAGGGAGGAAACAAATATGGTAAAACGAAAAACATTAGTAAGTGTATTGATAAGCTTATTGCTTTGCGTAGGATTACTTCCACTGAAAGCTTTAGCTGCACCTGTTGCACCTGCTGGGGAATGGACCGATTATGTAGCAGACTCTTTTGCAAGCGGTAAAGGAACAAAAGAAGACCCCTATATAATTAATTCCCCAGAACAGCTGGCTAAATTAGCAAAAGATATCAATTCCGGAATTGCAGATCAAGAATACACTCATAATCAAGAATACTTTTTATTAGATGATGATATTGATTTATCTGCACACCGTTGGATTCCAATTGGCTCTGGAACTTCTACAAGTTCTTTTCATTCTTTTACCGGATATTTTGATGGTGCGAATAAAACAATTTCTGGTTTATATGTAGACGAAAGTTCTGAAAAATTTAGTGCGGGATTATTCGGTCACGTTTCCGGAATTGAAATCAAAAATGTTATAATTAAGGATGGCTATATAAAAACAGAGGCTATTCCGAATTCAAGCGATGATATTGTAGATGCTGCTGGCCTACTAATTGGTAGTGCAACACAAGGACATGGTCTTAGTACTACTGTTTCTAACTGTCATGTCAGTGGAACTATTGAAAGTAATAGTGCTCTGACCGGTGGTTTGGCAGGTTATAATAGCTATGGTACTTATAAAGATTGTAGTACAGATATTACGATAAATGGACATGGCTGCAGTGGCGGATTTATCGGAAGCGATTTCTCAGGTAATTATGAGAATTGTACAGCAAGGGGAAATCTGTCTGGTAAATGGAGCGTTGGAGGATTTGCCGGAATATTATTTTGGGAAAGTGAAGCAAAACATTGTATTGCAGATGTAAAGGTTACTGCAAATGACTGGAATGCAGGAGGGTTTGTTGGTTACATAGAAGAGAAGGTAACTATTCATAATTGTATTTCTTATGGGGATGTACATAGTAAGGTAAATGGATGGGAACCTAAGGTAGGAGGATTTACTGGCATAAGTAATCTGAATTGTTCTATTGATAATAGCTATGCAGCAGGTAAGGTGACTGCTGCATCTACAGATTATAAGGCCGGAGGCTTTGTTGGTTATGATAATGGTGGAAAGGTTACTTCCTGTAGTTATGATGCAAAGAAGAATCCGGAATTAAAAGGTGTAGGAGAAACAGTAACCGCAGGAACGAATAGTATCCTTCCTCAGAACAATATTCTTTCTATTATCTGCACCGCTTATTATGGAGATCATGACTGGGATGAATCAAAGGAAATCATAAAAGAAAAACCGACCGATGTAAAAGAAGGCAGTAAAGGATATCTTTGTAAAAGATGTGGAAATTACAAAGAAATCGCTAAAATAAAGCCAACTTTGCCTACTCATAAAGTTAATATTAAAAATCTTAAAGTAAAGCTTTCAGCAACAAAATACACTTATAATGGAAAGCTAAAACAACCAACCGTTATTATTAAAACTAAAAATGGTAAATTGGTTTCTACAGCAAATTACACTGTAAAATATTCTTCCGGAAGAAAGAATCCTGGAACTTATACGGTACAGGTTACTATGAAAGGCAACTATATCGGTAAAAAAACATTGCTCTATACCATTTGTGGTAAAAAGATGCCTGTGCCAAAATTAAAAGCTCTTTCAAAGGCTTTAAAGGTTACCTGGAAAAAGCAAAAAATTACCGGATACCAGATTCAGTATTCAACGAATGCAAAATTCAAAAAAGCAACAACAGTAAAAATAGTAAAGAGTAACCAGACATCAAGACTTATCAAAAAACTGAAAGCAAGAAAGAAATATTATGTTCGGATACGTAGTTATAAATCTACAAAAATTGGCGGTAAAACCTATAATGCTTATTCTGCATGGTCAAAAGCCAAAACGATTACTGTGAAATAGTAAAATAGCCTTTTATAGCAGCGGTTCTGTGCAACAGCATGGAACCGCTGATTTTATTTAGAAATAAAAATGCAACTCATTTGTATTTTCTTCTTGACTTTTCTCTTAAAGATGTCTAAAATATGAAATTGCAATTGATTTGCATTTTATGTTGTGGTCTGATTGCAATAATAAAATTATTACCGATTAAATTTTCATTTTCTAATTCTATACATCTTAAAAAAGCGGGATTATAAAATAGAAATTATATAGCGAAGTCATATAAATAATGGAAAGGCAGATATGTTTATGAAAGCGTTATTAAAAGAGAGGAAAAGGTTCTCTGTAAGTTCTTTGTTACTGACGGTTCTTTTTTTATGTATTTTTTTGTTAGTAGGTTGTTCTGTATTAAAAAATAATACAACAGAAAAGACAAAGGGAACTACAGGAAATCAAAGTATTTCCATGAGAAAGGAACAGAAAGACACTTCCGAAGAAGATGTAATGAGGAGGGTTTCCGGTGATAAGATTTCAATTGTCTGTACTACTTTTCCACAATATGACTGGGTAAACAATATTATTGGAAAAAAATCCAATCGTTTTGATACAACTCTTTTATTAAATAATGGTGTTGATATGCACAGTTATCAGCCTACGATACGTGATATTGCAATTGCAGGCTCAGGAGATCTTTTTATTTATGTTGGAGGAGAATCGGACACATGGGTTAGTGATGCTTTAAAAGAAGCGAAGAATAAAGATTTAAAAGCGATAAATCTTATGGCTGTTTTAGGTGACTCCATAAAGGAAGAAGAAATTGTGGAAGGAATGCAGGAGGGAAAGGGCTTTTTAGGACATTCCCATAAAGAAGGGGAAGAGGCAGACGATGTGGAAGAAGAACCGGAATATGATGAGCATATCTGGCTTTCTATCCGGAATGCAGAAGTGCTTGTTAAAAATATCGCACAGGAAATTGCACAGCTTGATGAAAAAAATGCAAAAATTTATGAAAAAAATGCAGCCAACTATATTAAAAAGCTGGATAAACTGGATAAACAATATGCAACTATAATCCAAAACGGAAAGTATAAAGCAATTTTATTCGGAGACCGTTTTCCGTTTCGTTATCTGGCAGATGATTATCACCTTAAGTACTATGCTGCATTTGTCGGCTGTAGTGCAGAAACAATGGCAGGATTTGAGACGGTAACATTTCTTTCCAAAAAGGTAGATGAACTACATTTACCAGTTATATTAACAATAGAGAATTCGGATGGCCGAATTGCAGAATCAATAAGAACAAATACACGCACAAAAAATCAGCAAATTTTAGTAATGAATTCTTTGCAGTCCGTAACAAAAGAACAACTTTTAGATGGAATCACATATTTGAAAGTAATGCGTGAGAACTTATCTGTTTTATCGGAAGCATTAAATTGATTCATGAATAATCGTTTAGAATAGCCGAATTAAATTTTAAAAATGTTGTATCTGGCGTTGCGATTAAAAAGCTGCACATAATACTATAAAATTCTGAGAAAGAAGGTAGCGATATGGCTTATCTTATATGTAAAAACTTAACATTAGGCTATGAGGGCCATGCCATTGTATCCAATTTAAATTTTAAAGTCCAAAAAGGCGATTATCTATGTGTTGTCGGAGAAAATGGAACAGGAAAAAGTACATTGATCAAAACATTGCTCCACTTACAGGAGGCTGTTAGTGGAGAAGTAATAATTGATGATGGATTAAAAGCTTATGAAGTAGGATATCTGCCACAGCAAACGGTTGTGCAGAAAGATTTTCCGGCAACCGTGGAAGAAATTGTTCTTTCCGGTACACTCGCAAAATGTAAATGGCATCCATTTTACAATAAAGTACAAAAACGTCTGGCAGAAGAAAAAATGAAAAAAATGGATGTGTGGAATCTTCGGAAATCATGCTACCGTAATCTTTCCGGAGGACAGCAACAGCGAACGCTTTTAGCAAGGGCATTATGTGCTGCAAGTAAGGTTATTTTATTGGATGAACCGGTTACAGGTCTTGATCCAAAAGTAACAGCGGAATTTTACCATATAACAAAAGAATTAAATAAAGAAGGGATTGCAGTTATTATGGTTTCTCATGATGTGCAGGCACTTACTTATGCAACGCATATCCTTCATCTGGACCAAAAGGAATCTTTTTATGGAACAAAAGAAGAATATATGAACAGTGATAAATGGAAATTATTTAAAAATGCAAAAGAAGATAGAACAGGAGGAGAAGAAAAATGACACATATCTTACAGGAACTTTCTTTCTATTTATCCTATCCATTTGTACGGTATGCACTAATCGTCGGCGTTCTAATTGCTCTGTGTTCTTCTCTTTTAGGAGTAACACTTGTATTAAAACGATTTTCCTTTATCGGAGACGGACTTTCCCATGTTGCTTTTGGAGCTATGGCAGTTGCCACAATTTTTAAGCTGGTAAATAACACCATTTTTATTATGCCGGTAACGATTATTGCTGCGATTTTACTTCTTAGAACCGGACAAAATACGAAAATAAAAGGAGATGCCGCAATAGCGATGCTTTCCGTAAGTTCACTGGCAGTAGGCTATCTTGTAATGAATATTTTTTCTACATCGGCAAATGTATCGGGAGATGTCTGTTCAACATTATTTGGTTCAACAACGATTCTTACCTTAACCGAAGGAGAAGTAATTAGCTGTATTATTATGTCCATTTTGGTTGTTGCATTCTTTATTTTATTCTACAATCGAATTTTTGCGGTAACTTTTGATGAAAACTTTACGAAGGCAATTGGAAAAAATGCCGAAGGTTATAATCTGATGATCGCAGTAATTACTGCGGTAATTATCGTTCTTGCAATGAGTCTGGTCGGTTCACTTTTAATATCCGCACTTATTATATTTCCGGCACTTTCCGCAATGCGTGTAGTAGAATCTTTTAAAGGGGTAGTTATTTATGCGGCTATTCTTTCTGTTATCGGTGCTCTCTTTGGAATTGTCATTTCTATTTTATGTTCCACTCCGGTAGGTGCAACGATAGTGATTCTTGATTTAATTCTCTTTTTTATAAATTGTATAATTGGAAAAATAATGGGAAGATGATAAAAAATATCATCTTCTTCTTTTTTTAGTTGTTTCTATTGACAACCTATACCCCTACAGGTATTATATGCCCATACAGGTATAGGAGGTACGTATATATGAACAGCTTTATAAAAAAATTTGAAAACATATTAGAACTTGGAGGAATAAAAAAAGAGATTGCATTTCTGATTATTTCAGGGATTGCTCTTTTAAACAGTATTTTTCACATAATCCCTCTTCCTTTTCAGTCATCATGGATTGCGATTATTTTATGTGGGCTTCCAATTATTTTAGAAGCACTTATTGGATTAGTGACAGCATTTGATATTAAAGCAGATGTGCTTGTATCTATAGCACTAATTGCATCTATTTATATAGGACAGGATTTTGCAGCAGGAGAAGTAGCTTTTATTATGCAGCTTGGTGGACTTTTGGAAGAACTGACCGTTGCAAAAGCAAGAGCTGGTATTGAAAAATTGGTACATCTGACTCCGCAGACAGCCAGAGTCTTACAAATGAATAAAGAAGTAATCGTTCCGGCTAAACAAGTTCGAATTGGAGATGTAATACGTGTCCTGCCAGGTGAGACGGTTCCCGTTGACGGAACACTTATATCAGGACAGACATCCATTAATCAGGCAGTATTAACTGGAGAATCTCTTCCGGTAGATAAAAAAGTGGGAGATGAAGTATTTTCTGGTACAGTTAATCAGTTTGGGGCTTTTAAAATGAAAGCAACAAAGATTGGGGAAGATAGTTCCATTCAGAGAATGATTGATTTAGTACAGTCTACAGATGCCGGAAAGGCAAAAATTGTCGGTATTGCAGATCGTTGGGCAACCTGGATTGTTATCATTGCTTTAACAGCTGCTATTCTTACCGGACTTATTTCCGGAGAAATTTTACGAGCCGTAACTATTTTAGTTGTATTTTGTCCATGTGCATTAGTACTTGCGACACCAACTGCCATTATGGCTGCTATCGGAAATGCAACAAAGCATGGTTTCCTTGTAAGAGAGGGAGATGCTTTAGAACGTCTGGCAAGTATATCAAAAATCACTTTTGACAAGACGGGAACGCTTACTTATGGAACTCCGGAAGTAAAAGCTGTAAAAAGTATGAATAATAATTATACAGAAGAAACTTTATACAATATTTGTGCCTCGGCAGAAAAAATGTCAGAACATCCCCTCGGAAAAGCAATTGTGAACTGTTATCAAAAAGAAAAACATGCTCCTTTTAAAGAAGTACAAAACTTTAAAATGATTCCCGGAAGAGGTGTTTCCTGTAATATTGATAATGACGAGATTTTCGCAGGTAATGAGCAACTGTTAACTCAACATCATATTTCTTTAACAAATGAAGTAAAAAAAGAAATAAGCCATTATTTAGAACAGGGATGTACCGTTGTTTATATTGCAATCAACCAAAAAGCAGCCGGATATATTGTTCTTTCTGATACCGTAAGAGAAAAAAGCACATCTGTTATCAAAAACTTGCATACACTGGGAGCACAGTCCATCCTCCTTACTGGAGATAATGAAAATGCAGCATCTACTATTGCCCATCAGCTTGGCATTAACGCTGTTTGTGCGAATTGTCTTCCAGAAACAAAACTTGAATGGATAGACCATTTCCAAAAAAATCAAGAAAAAGTATGTATGGTCGGAGATGGCGTAAATGATGCCCCTTCTCTAAAAAAAGCAGATGTTGGTATCGCCATGGGCGGGGTAGGAAGTGATATTGCTATTGATGCAGCAGATATTGCACTCATAGACGATGAAGTAAAAGAACTGCCTCATCTAATATCTCTTTCTAAACGAATGATGATTACTATTAAATGTAATATGGGTTTTTCAATGGGATTAAATTTCTTAGCTATTATTTTAGCAATTACAGGTATTTTAAATCCGGTAGCTGGAGCGTTAGTACATAATATGGGATCCGTGCTTGTTATTATTTCTTCGGCATTGTTGTTAAAATATAATTATAAGGTTGAATAAGCCGGATGATAGCAAAAAAGGAAACCTTGACAAACCTGTATAACGTGAGGTATAGTATGTTCCACTTTGACGATAAATTCATTTTATGAAAAGAGAAAAGGTGGGAAATTTATGACATTTTATCAAGAGCTTCAGCTTAGCTCAACTGGTTCAAAAGAATTAATCAAAAAGACAACAGACCCGAAGGAAAAGAGAAGGCACATCCTAATTTATAATGTTAAGGTATACCTTGTTGTGGC
>CAKREJ010000062.1 GCA_934317185.1 uncultured Anaerobutyricum sp.
TTCCGGAGCAGACAAACAGAAAAAGAAAAAAGAAATACTGGATAAAATGTGACCTCGGAGTGAGTAAAGAATGTGAGTCGTTAAGCGAACATTCTTCACGGAGCGACTACTGGCACATTTTATCCAGTATTTCTTTTTTATTTTTCGTCCGTCATTCCAACAAATCAGGATTTAAACTATGGTATACCAGTTTTCTTTTTGTATGTTGCAAAGTGGCATTAATTTCTGTTGTAATGCTTTAAATGGTTCTTCCGTGAAGGTCTTTGCCTGTGTCGGACAGATTCTTAAGCAGGAGCCGCAACGTAAGCACTTACTGTTATCAATATCCTTTGGATTGTTGTCGCTGATTGCCTTTACAGGACATACATCCGCACAAAGCATACAATAGATACAGTAATCGCTTGTTTCTACTTTAAATGGAAATTCGCCCATTGGTGGTTTGGAGTATGGATAGGAACCGGGAACTTCTAAGTCACCTGCATCATATGTAACAAGAAGACGAAGTCGTTCTTTTAATTTATCGCCAAATTCTTTGGCTGTTGTTAAATCTTTTTCATCCGGTCTTCCCTCTGCACATTCTTTTAAGAAGGTATGCTGGCATACGAAAGAAGCAGCACCGACAGGTATGAATCCTTTATCAATTACATTTTTCTTTAATTCCATTAAAGTATCATCAATATCACGATTGCCATAGGTTGCAACAAGAACAACTGGTGTGTTTAGACCAGAGAAACGACTTAATGCATCAATGACCGGCACAGGAACTCTTCCGCCGTAAGCAGGAACTCCCAGGATTAGAAGTTCGTTTTCTTTAAAGGAATAATTCCTCTGACGTTCATCATAGTTTGTGAGATTGATAGATTCTATTGGATAGTTTTCAAAAGCTGATGCAATCTGGGAAAGAACTTTTTCTGTAGTATTTCCCGGACTGAAATATGCGTAATAAATTTTAAGTAACTGCATAATAAAACCCCCTGTATCATGAAAAACTAATAATTATTTTTATTATAATACGAACAGAAAAAGGATGCAAGGGAGGATTATGTTATGCAAACCTCTCTTTTTACAAGTTAACGGATGATCTGTTTAAATGTTCTAATTGCGTAAAAAACTTCGGATAGGAAACATCAACACAATCCGAATCGGTAATGATGGTTTCTCCTTCGGCATTAAGACCGGCAACAGCGAAAGTCATGGCAATACGATGATCCATAGAACAGTTAATTTCTGTTCCGTGAAGTGTTGGTATGGCATCTTTAGAACGGCTATTTATGATAAATCCATCGTCAGTATCAATAATATCTGCCTGCATTGCACTTAAATTTTCTGTCATGATAGCAATTCGATCAGATTCCTTCACACGAAGTTCCTGTGCATCTTTGATAACAGTTTTGCCTTTTGCAAAGCAGGCCATAAGAGCAATGACAGGAAGTTCATCAATAAGAGTTGGAATAATATCTCCTTCTATAGCAGTTCCATGAAGTCTGCTTGTTTTTACGAGAAGATCCGCAACAGGTTCGCCTCCTTCTTCTCTGGTATTTAGTAACGTAATATCAGCCCCCATATCCTTGCATACTTTTAAGATTCCGGCACGAGTGTCATTGATACCGACGTTATTTATTGTGATTTCAGAATTTGGAGTAATTAAACCGGCAACAATAAAGAAAGCGGCAGATGAAATATCGCCGGGGATTTCAATATGCTGTCCGTGCAGGGTTTGTGGTGGTGTGATAGTACAGGTATTACCATCAGATATAATATCTGCACCAAAGGAGCGAAGCATTCTTTCAGTATGATCTCTGGAAAGTGCCGGTTCTGTTACACTTGTTTTTCCATTTGCATATAATCCTGCAAGAAGAACACAGGATTTTACCTGGGCAGAAGCTACGGGAGAATCATAATGAATGGCATTTAAAGGATGTCCTTTAATAGAAAGGGGTGCACAGCCGTTATCGTTGATGCTTGTGATATCTGCTCCCATCATAGAAAGAGGAGTGATGATTCGATTCATGGGACGGGAATTTAAAGAAGCATCACCGCTTAAAACAGTATCAAAATCCTGACCGGAAAGAATTCCGGAAATGAGACGGGTCGTAGTACCACTGTTTCCGACATCTAAAGCTTCGTTTGGTGAGCGAAGACCGTGAAGACCTCTGCCATGTACATAAATAGTCTCGTCTTTTTCTTCAATAGAAATTCCCATCTTTTGAAAACAATCAATGGTAGAGAGGCAGTCAGCACCTTTTAAAAATCCGTGTATAGTTGTTGTCCCCTCTGCAAGAGAGCCAAACATAATGGCCCGGTGACTGATAGATTTATCTCCGGGAACAGTGAGCGTTCCGTTTAGTCCGGATGTTCGAGTTATTCTTTTCATAAATTTTCCTTTCGTTTATCATGGTCAAGTAAATAATTACAGTCATTTATAGCGTAATTAACGAACGTGTACTATGTAATTTCGTTCTTCTAATATCTGTGCACCTTTCTGGCAGGCTTCTTCATCGTAGAGAACGATTTCAAGAACCCCCTCTTCAAACTCTCTGTTATAAATGATACCAATATTTTTTAAGCTGATGTTGTTAAAAGCAAGTAAAGAAGCAACTGTAGCGATTGTACCGGGTTGATCTGGAATATGGACATAAAGTTTATGTACTTTATCAAACAGACCAATGGAATGATCAGGAACAGAATTACGATACTCACCAGCTTCCTTAAAATATTCATTCACATATGTTCCGTTATTATTGTCAAGTTGGTTGATAACCTCCTGAAGATCATGAATCATGGAAGTAAGTAAGGTTTTTATATTGGAAGCATTATTTTCACAGATCTGTTCCCACATAACCGGAGAGGATGAGGCAATTCGTGTGATATCTTTAAATCCTCCGGCAGCAAGCTGCTTTAACATCCCGTTATTACGGTCTGCACGCCGGACAAGATGTACAAGTTCCGCCGCAACAATATGTGGCACATGACTGATAGCTGCAGTGATAAAATCATGTTCTTCCGGTTTTAGGGAAACGGCAAGTGCTCCCAGTCCCTGAATAAAAGAAGAAAACTTTGTTGTAAGCTGAAATAATGTATGTTCACTTGGGGTCAGAAAATAGTAGGCATTCTCTAAAAGATGATCATTGGCATAGGCATATCCGGATTTTTCAGAACCGACCATAGGATGTCCGCCAATAAAATTTGTTTCCATACCTAACTTTTTAACTGCAGTCTGAATGGGTTCCTTTACACTGCCTACATCTGTGAGAAGGCAGCTTTCAGAGATGATTTCCTTCAGTTCTTTTAAATAAACAATATTATTAGATACCGGTGCACAAAGGAAAATGATGTCACAGGAAGAAAAAGCGGAATCGAGAGTTTCAAAATACTGGTTTAAAGTGCCATCCTCTTTAGCCATATTAAGAGAATTTATATCGGTATCAAATCCGTAAATAATGCTGTCCGGATGAATTCTTCGAATTGTTTTGGCGATGGAACCGCCGATTAAGCCGAGTCCAATAAATCCAATTGTCATATGATTTGCATTCATGTAGCAACCTCCAAAAAAATATGAGTTTTGAGAGTGTCACATATTGTTTTGTTCTGATATATCAAGTGTAGATTTCTTTTTTGAAAGCCTGTTGTGATAAGATGATGAAAACGGAGACAATCTCAATGGTATTTATTCTACAAGGAAAACGAAAATGTGTCAACACTTTTCAGTGTTAAAGCAAAAATGAAAGTGTTTCTGGTGGAAGGTATTCCTGAATTTTGTATGACATAAAATGGTTACAAAAAAATATGTCAAAATGCTAAAATTACTCTTGTAAAATGACGCATTTTTTAGTAAAATAGACCCATGAGATATTTAAAAACAGAATATTAATTCATTAATTTTACAAATTCTGATATAAAAATCTCATAAATATGATTAAACAACACGGGAGGAACTGATTATGAACGTATATGCAACCGAAAGTATTAGAAATGTCGTATTACTTGGACATGGTGGCTGTGGCAAGACTTCTTTAATTGAATCTATGGCTTTTACAACGGGGATTATTAAGAGGGTTCGTACAGTAACAGAAGGCGGTACAGTAAGTGATTACGATAAAGAAGAGGTTAAGAGAAAGTTTTCAATTCAGTCCTCAGTTATTCCTTTAGAGGTAGATGGAGTTAAGGTAAACCTGTTAGACACACCAGGATTTTTTGATTTCTCTGGCGAGGTATACGAAGCATTAAGTGTAGCAGATGGAGCGATTATCGTTATCAACGGTAAGTCCGGAGTAGAGGTTGGAACGAGAAAGAGTTTTGATTTTTGTGCGAAGAGAGGTATTCCGGTTATCGTATATATTACATGTGTGGAAGATGAGCATGTAGATGCTTCTGCAATTATTGATGAACTGCGTGAAAGTTATGGTAATAAGATTGTACCGTTCCATATGCCAATGAAAGAAGGAACGGAATTTAAAGGTTTTATCAATGCAGCGAAGATGTTAGAATGTCGTTTGCAGCCAAACGGAACTTACTACGAAAAAGAAGTAGAAGAAGGCGTGAATGAAGAACTTGACGATTATCGTCAGCAGTTAATGGAAGGTGTTGCAGAGACAAGTGAAGAACTTATGGAGAAGTTCTTTGCAGAAGAGCCATTTACAGAAGAAGAGATTAAGACAGCGATTGTTTCTTCTGTTGCAAAGAGAGATCTTATGCCGGTTATTTGTGGAGCAATCAATACAGATTACGGTGCTAATATTCTTCTTCATGATATGGTGAAGTATTTCTCTGCACCAGGTACAGTTACCGATCAGTTTGTTGGAGTTAAAGTAAAGACAGATGAGCCAGTGAGTGCAACTTATGATGTAAGTCAGCCGGTAAGTGCTTATGTATTTAAGACAATTGCAGACCCATTTGTAGGTCGTTTCTCTTTAGTTAAAATTACAGATGGTATTTTGAAAGCAGACAGTGCTGTTTATAATGCAAACAGAGATGCAGAGGAGCGTATCGGTAAGCTTTATATCTTAAGAGGTAAAGAACAGATTGAAGTGAATGCTCTTTATGCAGGTGATATCGGAGCTATCGCAAAGCTTTCTGTTACAAAAACAGGTGATACTTTATCACCGAAGGCTAATCCGATCATTTTTGAGAAAGCGGAGATGCCGGAGCCATATACATTTGTTCGTTATGTCACAAAGACAAAGGGAGATGAGGATAAAGTTTCCGCAGCCCTTAAAAAGTTGATGGATGAAGATCTTACATTAAAAGAAGTTAATGACAAAGCGAACCGTCAGATGTTATTATATGGTTTAGGAGATCAGCATCTTGAAATTGTAAAGAGTAAGCTTGCCGACCGATATAAAGTAGAAATCGAACTTGTAAAGCCAAAGGTAGCATTTAAAGAGACGATCCGAGGCAAAGTAGAAGTTCGTGGTAAGTATAAGAAACAGTCAGGTGGACATGGTCAGTATGGTGATGTTCTTATGGAATTTGAACCATCTGGCGATTTGGAAACACCATATGTTTTTGATGAAAAGATTTTCGGTGGAGCTGTTCCAAAGAACTACTTCCCGGCAGTAGAAAAAGGTATTGCAGAAAGCTGTCTTAAGGGACCTTTAGCTGGATATCCGGTTGTTGGAATAAAAGCAACTTTAACAGATGGTTCTTATCATCCAGTTGATTCTTCTGAGATGGCATTCAAGATGGCAGCAATCACAGCATTTAAGAATGGTGTGATGGATGCAAAACCAGTTCTTCTTGAACCAATCGTAAATCTTAAAGTAGATGTTCTTGATAAGAATACCGGTGATGTTATGGGCGATTTGAATAAGCGTCGTGGCCGTATTCTTGGAATGAACCCATTAGAAGGCGGAAGACAGGAATTAGTAGCAGATATTCCGTTGGCAAGCCTGATTGGATATTCTACAGATTTACGCTCTATGACAGGTGGAAGTGGAGAATTCTCCTATGAATTTAGCAGATACGAGCAGATGCCGGCAGATGCTCAGGAAAAAGTATTAAAAGAAGCAGAGGCTGAAAAGGAGAATATTAAATAAGCTATGATTGATAAAGCGATTACATTTGCTACGAAGGCACATGAGGGTCAGTTTCGAAAAGGAACACAGCTTCCTTATATTGTACATCCGCTGGAGGTGGGGGTTATCGTTTCTCGAATGACTGAGGATAAGGAAGTGATAGCCGCAGCGATTCTCCATGATACGTTGGAGGATTGTAAAGAAGTATCGTTTTCTTTGCTCTGTCAGGAATTTGGAGAAAGAGTGGCGGAGCTTGTAAAGGCTGAGAGTGAGGTAAAGGGGGGGACCTGGAACGAACGCAAGGCTAATACGGTAAGAAGATTAAAGGAAGAAAAGGCTTTTGATGTGAAGTTGATCGCTTTGGGAGATAAGCTTTCGAATGCCCGATCCTTAAAAAGAGATTATCAGTTGATTGGTGATACGCTGTGGCAGCGCTTTAACATGAAAGATAAAAAGCAGCAGGCATGGTATTACAGAGGGTTATGTGATTCTTTGAAGGATATGGGGGATTTCCCTGAATACTGGGAATTCTGTGAATTGATTGCCTATGTATTTCGTGGTGTAGTCGTAGATTGATCTATGAGTTTATTTCTACGGATAAGGGTGGATATAAACAGATTTTATAAGCTTAAAAAGGGCAGATATCATTGATGGAAGATGGTCAGGATATCTGCCCTTTTTTATGTAAATAAATTTGATACAGGTCTTTATTAAATATTGTTTGTTGAAAGAAAAAAATAATTTTGATAAATGTTTTTTTAAAAATAAGTTGCAACGATAGAAATTATATGATAATATCTTTCAGGTGAGCACAGATGTGTTTCGACGGCGAACAAATATTGAAGAGGGGATAAATTCTGTTAATGACAGGAGATTAAAAAATGGAGAATGGTTCTAAATTTTATATGGTGAAAAAGAAGGCTTTGCCCGAAATTCTATTAAAAGTGGCCGAAGCGAATGCTCTCTTAAACAGAGGAAAAGCAAGAACTATCAAAGAGGCGATAGATACCGTCGGAATTAGTCGAAGTTCTTATTATAAATACAAAGATGATATTTTTCCTATTCATGAGAAGATACAGGGCAAAACGATTACCTTTGTAATGGAAATGGAAGATCGACCAGGATTGCTTTCTAGTATATTAAAGGTTGTGGCAGACTGTAAGGCGAATATCTTGTCGATACATCAGAGTATACCGGTGAATCATATCGCTCTTATAACATTAAGTGTAATGATTTTACCAATTACGGATGATGTGGCAGTGCTTTTTGATAGAATTGAAAATGCAGATGGAATTAATAATCTGAAAATTGTTTCAGAGGAATAAGGAGGATAAAAATGGTAAATGTAGCGGTGTTAGGATATGGCACGATTGGTTCTGGAGTAGTAGAAGTATTACAGACTAATGCTGCAATTATTGCACAGAGAGCCGGAGAGGAAATTGCTGTAAAATATATTTTAGATTTAAGAGATTTTCCTGGCGATGTTAACGAAGATAAAGTAGTTCATGACTATGGCATCATTGAAAAAGATGACGATGTTCAGGTTGTTGTGGAATGTATGGGTGGAGTAGAACCAGCATATACATTTGTAAAAAAAGCTTTATTAAAGGGAAAAAGTGTTGCAACATCGAATAAAGAGCTTGTTGCAGTGCATGGTGCGGAGCTTATCGCAATTGCCCGTGATAATAATATAAACTTCCTGTTTGAAGCAAGCGTCGGTGGTGGAATTCCGATTATCCGTCCATTATTACAATGCCTTACAGCAGATGTTATCGAGAAAGTAAGCGGTGTTTTAAATGGAACAACGAACTATATGCTTACAAGGATGGAAGAAGAAGGACTTTCTTTTGAAGAAGCGTTAAAAGAAGCACAGGAAAAAGGATATGCAGAGCTTCATCCGGAAGCAGATGTAGAAGGATATGATGCCTGCCGTAAGGTTGCGATTTTATCGTCCCTCGCATTTGGACAGCAGGTCAATTTTGAAGATATTTATACAGAAGGTATCACTAATATTACAGCGGAAGATTTTTGTTATGCCGCAAAGCTGAATAAGAGCATTAAGCTACTTGGAAATAGTTGGAGAATCGGCGAACAGTTTTATGCAATGGTATGTCCGATGCTCGTAGATAATACACATCCTCTTTCTGTAGTTAGAGATGTATTTAATGCTATTTTTGTCCGTGGAAACATGATAGATGAGACGATGTTTTATGGTAAAGGAGCAGGAAAACTTCCGACAGCCAGTGCAGTAGCGGCAGATGTTGTAGATTGCGTAAAACATACGGGTAAAAATATCAAGATTCTCTGGAATCCGGAAAAACTTGAATTGAGTAATATTGGAGATTTTGAGAGAAGATATTTTGTAAGAATGCCGGCAGATACTACACAAGAAGTAATACAAGATGTATTTGGAACAGTAGAGATGGTTACGGTAGATGGACTTGATGAAAAGGCATTTGTCACTGGGTTGATAAAAGAAAGTGCATTTAATGAGGCGGCAGAAAAAGCAGGTAATATTATTAATCGTATTCGTCTTGACTGATTGTGAAAAACTATGTAGAATAGTCGCATATACAGCTTATAATTTTAATAGTCGGTTTTCCGGTATTGCATTTGGACAGACTGGCTTTGGATTAAAATCATAGATGAAAATATTGAAAAACTTAGGGAGGAACAGAATGTTAATCGTTAAAAAATTCGGAGGTACATCTGTAGGAAACAAAGAAAGAATTATAAATGTTGCCAAAAGATGTATTGAAGATTACCAGAAGGGCAATGATATAGTTGTTGTTTTATCCGCTATGGGTAAATCTACAGATGAACTGATTGATATGGCAAAAGATATCAATCCGACCCCGTCGAAAAGAGAGATGGATATGCTTGTTACAACAGGAGAACAGGTTTCGGTATCTCTTATGGCGATGGCAATGGGAGCGTTAGGTGTTCCTGCAATTTCGCTTAATGCGTTTCAGGTAGCAATGCATACAACACACCGTTATGGTAATGCACAGTTAAAGAGAATTGATACA
>CAKREJ010000063.1 GCA_934317185.1 uncultured Anaerobutyricum sp.
AACGCCAAATTTCGATTATTTTATTTTGCTAGGCATATTATAGCCTTTTTTTTTTGCATTGGAAATGTACTTATTCAGCTTATGATGGAGTTTTTTTGTTATTTCGGCACTTTTTTTTAAGTTTTGATAGGTAATTGTATTTCATAATAAACAATAAATAATTTTGTTTGAAAGTTAACGTGATTAGACAAAAAACTAAAAATGTCCAAAAAAATCAAAAAATAAAGAAAAAATGATGTAAAAATTAGAAAGAGACACAAAAAATAGAAATATTGTTGTTTCGTTTGTTTTCGGGTATACTATAGATAAAACAAATATAGATGTAAGCATTCGTTATTAAAAATGCTGCAGCAGCCACAGAAAATGATAATAAAGACAAATACATAGTAAAGAAAAGGAGAACTGGGATGAAGGTCGCAGGAATTATTGCAGAATATAATCCATTTCATAAGGGACATCAATATCATATAGAAGAAACACGGAAAAAGACAGGAGCCGATTATGTTGTTGTTGTAATGAGTGGGGATTATGTACAGAGAGGAGAACCGGCGATCGCAGATAAATATACGAGGACCGGACTGGCACTTTCCGGAGGGGCAGATCTGATTATTGAAATGCCGACACTTTATGCGACAGCCAGTGCGGAGTATTTTGCAACAGCAGGTATTGGGATTCTTGACAGATTAGGATGTGTAGATTATCTTTCCTTTGGAAGTGAGTGGGCAGCAGTTGAAGATTTTTCGGCATATGCAACGGTATTTCTTGAAGAACCGGAGCAATATAAGCAAATATTGCAGGAGCAATTAAAACAAGGGAAAAGTTTTCCAGAAGCAAGAGCTTTCGCAGCAGGTAAGCTTCTTTTTGATTCGAAACCGGAAAAAGCAATCCATTTTTTAAAAGAACCTAATCATATTCTTGGACTTGAGTATATTAAAGCATTACAGCAAAGAAATTCTTCGATTAAGCCGATTACAATTAAAAGAAAGGGAAATCATTATCATGAGAACGAACTGACCGAAGGATATTCTTCTGCAACAGCAATCCGAAGGGAACTGTATCATTATTATAATAAGAAGAGTGTCAATGAAGCGGCAGATAAAATATTTGAATCAGCACTGTCTGGAGAGTATGTTCCTTTTATAGAGAGCTTTTTACAAAGCAATTTTGTCACATGGGAAGATTTGATGCCATATCTTGATTACACTTTTCTTCTGAAAAATAAAGTAATTGGAAAATACTTTGGTATGAATCTTGATCTGGCAAGAAGATTTCAAAATATATTTGAACCGGGTCTTTCTTTCGAAACTTTATTAGAAAGACTTCATGCCAGACAAATTACGGATGCAACATTAAGAAGAGCTTTATTACACATTGTATTGCATATGAAATACTATTCTTTTTTAGAAGCTGCAAAAGATATTCCAATTCCATATGCAAGAATTTTAGGGTTTTCCAGAGAAGCAGCCCCTTTATTAAAAGAAATTCGTAAAAAATCCAGTTTGGATATTATTCAGCGTCCTGCCGAAGGAAAAAAATTATATGCGAGCGGTTCTTCAGAGGCACAAATCTTTAATATTGATATTCGAAGTGCGGAACTTTACGAGCAGATTGCCGCAAGAAAATCAGCCAGAAAGCCAGTCAGTGAATTTAAACGTCAGCAAATAATAAGATAGTCGGGGATTCTTTAATTTTTTGAATAATTCAACAGAAGATGTGGTTTTTTATCGGTTATCCACGAATAAAATTAGGGTAGAGAATTTTTGGAAATAGCGTTATACTAGAGCGTGTTTGAAAAATCATTCCAGCAATCTGCACGCCCCAATTTGCGGTATATTTTGCCTTCATTCAGTTGACGTAGCCCGCTACGCCGCCCTCATTCAGGCAAAATCTCCCATAAATTGTAACGCATATCTTGCAGAAAGCATTTTTCAAACACGCTCTAGTTCTTAAATTGAGACAGCAAAGAGTGTACGAAATAGAAAGTGAGGTTGATTTATGTATAATGCAGGATTGATTTTAGAAGGAGGCGGAATGCGTGGGGTGTATACAGCCGGTGTATTAGATGCCTTTTTAGATGCAGGAATTGAATTCTCAAGTGTATATGGTGTATCAGCAGGAAGCTGCCATGCCTGTAGTTATTTGTCGAAACAAAGAGGACGGGCATTTCGAGTGAATGTTGATTATCTTGATGATTCGAATTATTGCGGAGTGAAAACCTTCTTAAAGACAGGAAATGTATTTGGAGCAGAGATGCTTTATGAACAGATTCCGGATGTATTAGATCCCTTTGATCATCAGGCATTTTTAGATTATCCCGGAAAGTTTTATGCAGTAGTTACAGATGTAGATACTGGAAAGGCCAGATATTTAAGAGTGCGTGATTTAAGAAAGCAGATGTGGATGATACGTTCTTCAAGCTCGCTCCCGCTGGTATCTAAGACAATCGTAGTAAAAGGTCATAAGCTTCTTGATGGGGGAATTGCAGATAGTATTCCGATTCATCGTTCGATAGAGGATGGAAATGAGAAGAATGTTGTTATTCTTACAAGAGACGAAGAATACCGTAAAGAACCGAATAAGCTTATGCCACTTATGCGTCTTCGATATCCAAAGTATAAGGAATTTCTTCAGGCGATGGAAACAAGACATATTCGTTATAATGAAGTGCTTGATTTTCTGGAAGAACAGGAAAGGGAAGGGAAAGTATTTGTTATCCGTCCGCAGGCAAAAGTAGAAGTAGGACGGGTTGAGAAAGATAAAGCTAAACTTACGGTTCTTTATAAGCAGGGAGTTCATGATGGAGAACAGGCAATCGAAGCAATGAAAGAATACCTTGAGAAATAGTAGAAATTCTGTTCATTTTCTGATAGACTAAAAGATAAGTATAAGTGTAGAAAGGATTGTAGAATATGAGCAAAAAGAAAGTAGTAGTAGCTCTTGGACACAGAGCATTAGGAACAACGATGCCGGAGCAGTATAAGGCAACAAGAAAAACGGCAAAGGTAATTGCAGATTTAGTGGAAGCGGGAGCAGATGTTGTTATTTCTCACAGCAATGCACCACAGGTCGGAATGATTCATACGGCTATGAATGAATTTAGCAAGGAGAGAGAAGATTACACACAGGCACCAATGTCAGTATGTTCAGCTATGAGCCAGGGATATGTTGGATATGACCTTCAGAATGCCATTCGTGCAGAGCTTTTAAAAAGAGGAGTATATCGTCCGGTATGTACGATTATTACACAGGTAATGGTAGATCCTTACGATGATGCATTTACAGAACCAGTAAAGGTAATCGGAAGACTTCTTTCCAAAGAAGAAGCAGATCAGGAAGAAAAAAAGGGCAACTATGTAACAGAGGTAGAAGGAGGTTATCGAAGAATCGTAGCAGCTCCAAAGCCACAGGGGATTATTGAGATAGATTCCATCAAAACTCTCGTAGACCAGGGACAGGTAGTTATAGCCTGCGGTGGCGGTGGAATTCCTGTATTAGCACAGGGAGTAGAGCTTCACGGTGCAAGTGCGGTAATCGAAAAGGATTATGCCAGCGGAAGAATGGCAGAACTTTTGAATGCAGATGTGTTCATGATCTTAACAAGCGTAGAGAATGTATGTGTTGGATATAATACAGATCAGGAATCTTCATTAGAGCATATTTCTGCCGAAGAAGCACAGAAGTATATTGATGAAGGTCAGTTCGAACCAAACACAATGCTTCCAAAGATTGAAGCCGGAGTTTCCTTCCTTGAAAAAGGTAATGGAAGAAAGGTAATTATCACTTCTATTGATAAAGCATTGGAAGGATATTTAGGAAAGACAGGAACAATTATCGAATAAATACTGCTTGAAGCTAAGAGTGATATTTGTTTAAAAAGTAAGAGAAAACCCCGAAATTTTATAAATAACAGTTGTGATATTCGTCACTGTCAGCAAAGATATCTGTTCAGGATTTTGCTGATTTCGTATTCGCATCCGCTATTTATGAATTTTTCGGGGTTTATTTTTTGAAAGGGATAAAAATTAAATTGTAATATTCGAACCTCTTTACTGTAACAAATTCTAAATAAAATCTAAAGTTTATAAAAAGAGATAAAGAGTATCTAAAAAATAAAAATATAGCTGTTTTTATATTTATTAAATGTTATTATTATAAAATATTGTCGGGAACATGACAATTATTTTATAATTATTTCATAATAAGGAGGAGGAGCTATGAAATCAAGAAAGCGTATCACAGCGATGATACTCAGTGTATGTATGCTTCTTGGATTGGTTTTTGTACCGACACAAGCACAGGAAGCAAGTACAAATGGTTCAGGACACAGGGGGGATGCATATAATAATGGAATTACGGCAGCCGAAACACCCCTTACAAAAGAAGAGTCAGGATTATTATGGGCACAGAAGCTGGGCCAGTATGCAGGACCACCGCTGTATGCGAATGGTTCAATTTATACATATTGGGAGAATCAGGTTTATAAGCTGAATCGCAAAAATGGTAAGGTAGAAGCGAAAGGAACAATTGCATTAGACCCAAATAATTCATGGGCACAGGCATTTGGGTATACATACTTCCCAGTGACATATGGTGATGGAAAGATTTATGTTGGAATGGGTGGTGGAAAAGTTCAGGCTTTTGATGCCGATACTTTAGAAAGTGTATGGATTTACACAAATGGAGCTGCGGATAGCGGTACAGATGCATATAGTCCAATTACTTACAAGGATGGAAAAATCTATACAGGCTTTAATAAGAGCTGGTCATCTTCTGCCCCGGCAGCCTTTGTTTGTATTTCTACAAAAGATGGAAAAGAAGTGTGGAGTACAACAGAGGACGGATCCTTTAACTGGGATGGTGCAGCAATTATCGGAGACTATGTAGTTTATGGTAATGGAAGCGGCAGCATAATCAGCAGAAATAAAAATACAGGCGAGTTTGTACAAAAAGAGACAGCAGATTCTAAAGAGATTAAGGCAAGTGCATGTTATGATAATGGAAAAGTATATTTTATGACAGGCAGTGCTACGTTAGTAGTTGCAGATTTTAATCTTGAAGCCGGAACTTTCAGCAACATTAAGAAAATTGATTGTTCTAAGTACGGCACAGGCTCTACAAGTACACCGGTTGTATATAACGGAATTGTTTATGTAGGAGTAGGAAAATGGGGTTCCGGTAAAATTATTGCTGTAAATCCAGAAGAAGAAAAAGTTCTCTGGTCTGTAGACGAACCAAGTTACCCACAGTGTTCTATTTTACTTTCCAATGCTTATGAAAAAGATGGTTATCTTTATTTATATGTTACATATAATGGTAAACCGGGCGGAATTAATGTAGTAAAGGTAAAAGCAGATGGTTCCGAAGCAGAAGGATATGAATTATTTGCGGCTACAGGTTATGAACAGTTTTGTATGTCAAGTGTAGTTGTTGATGAAGATGGAATTATATATTACAAAAATGATTCTGGTTATGTAATGGCAATTGCAAAGAGTGATAAAACAAAGGTTGCAGAGCTTGAAAAGAAAATTACAGACCTTCCGGCTGAGAAAGAAATTTCATTAGCAGATGAAGAAGCTATTAAAGAAGTAAGAGCCGAATACGAGTCTCTGACAGATGCACAAAAGAAATTTGTATCAGACGAAGCAGTAAAGATTTTAGAGACTGCGGAAGCAAAAATTAATACATTAAAGACAGCGAAAGCATTAGGAGAACTTCCGGATTCTGCAAAGATAACTCTTGAAAATGAAAAGGAAGTTGCAGAAGTAAGAAAGCAGTATGATGCTCTCACAAGAAAGCAGAAAAAAGAACTTTCTTCTGAAGATGTATTAAATCTGTTTGATGCAGAAAAGAAAATTGCTCAGTTAAAGGCAGAAGCTGCAAAAGAGGCATCTGCAAAGGATGCACAGGCGGCTGAAAAAGTTGAAAAACAGATTATGGCAATTGGTACAGTTACATTAGCTAAAGTTAAGAAAGTAGAAGCAGTAAAAGCAGGATATGATAAGCTTACAAAAGAACAGAAGAGATTCATTTCTGTAGAAGCGGTTGTTACATTAAAAGATGCAGTAGCTGCAACCAATAAATATGTCAAAGACACAAAAACAAATGCTTATTATAAGATAATAAAGACCGGATCTAATAATACCGTTGCTTATATTAAGCCAATAGCCAAAAAAGCGGCTATTGTAATTCCGGCACAAATTACGGTTGAAGGACGTACTTATAAAGTTGCATCTATTTGTGCAAAAGCATTCTACAAGAATACAGCACTGAAGAAGGTTGTCATTGGTAAAAATATTAGTAAAATCGGCAAAGAAGCTTTTTATGGATGTAAAAATTTGAAAAAGCTTCAGATAAAATCTAAAAAATTATCTGTAAAGAGTATTGGAAAAAACGCTTTTAAGGGAATAAACAAAAAAGCAAAAATGTCAGCTCCAAAAAGCAAAGTAAAAGTATATAAAAAATGGTTAAAGATAAAATAAAAGCTGATTTGCAGATTTAATAAAAAGCATCGTATAGCATTGGTGATATTTCACCGCTATACGATGCTTTTTATTTTTTCAGCCTGTGTAGTGGTAGTAGCAGACAGAAAAAATAAGGAAAATTTCCAAGAAATCTGTCAGTAGTAATTGAATGTACAAAAAGCTATAATAAAAAAGAGTATATTAAAAAAGCTAAAATATTCTCCGGCTGGGTGAGTTCACAAAAATATCAGAAAAAATGTAAAAAAGATACGGATAGACACTTTCTGTCTACTGCCATTTGTATAATGGTAGTAAGAAAGGCAGAGGAGAATGCTCATGTGGCATATAGAAGATAACATTGAAAAGAAAAAATGTAAAACAGGACAACACGAAAAGATGGCAATATTTAACGAAATCAACCCAGAGAGTTACCGTTCTATATACGGTTCTTTATTTTCTGAATTTGGGGAAGAAATAACAACAAAAATACATAAGGTATATGCAGGACGTCAGGTTTCCTTTCCGAAAAAACTGTATACGGAGAATTACATAAGTTATTATGTAAAAGAATACAAAGAAGAGAAGACACCGACGACGTTGGCAGACGAACTGGAATGTAGCGAACGTATTGTGAGACGGCATATAAAAGAAAGTCTCAAAACAGACTCGAAAGAGTCCGGGAGCATTATCAGCAAATATCGCCCGGTATACGAGGAGCTTTATAAAGAATTTGGGGAAAAAGTAATGAAAGAAATCTATGTTTTATACAGAGGACATCAGATATCCTTTCCAAAAAAGCTGTATACCGAAAACTATATTATACATTATGTAAAAGAACATATGTGGGATATGACCAGTTCGGAGCTGGCAAAAGAACTGGGATATACGGAACGAAGAATCAGCCAGCTCATTAAAAGCATTATGGACAGACAGGACAGGGATTGATTCACAAAAAGATTAATAATAGGAATCCGAATCTTTTTCTCGCTCCTGCTGTTCAAGAAGAATATCAATAATTCTATTTACGGACAAAAGTGTGGATGATGAACAAAGAGAAAGCTTGTCAGCGATTTCAGAATCAATAATGCTGCTTTTCTCCAGATAAGGGGTATCCATTAAGAAAAAATTCAAATCTGTATCAAGTGCATAAGCTAACTTTAAAAGAAGAGAAAGAGAAACCTTTGTTTGACCTGTTTCAATATGACTCATATGATTATTTGAACAGCCAATAATCTCTCCAAGTTCTGCTTGCGTATATCCTTTATCCATTCGTGCCTGCTTCACACGTTGTCCAATTCTTTCAAAATCTATTTCCGGCAACATGATAGACATTCTGTTCTCCCTTTCTAAAATGTAAAAATATTCATTTTCAATTATATATTAACCAGAAAAACTGAGAAACAAACTATAAAAGCGGATTGCACTAAAAAATCCAATATGGTATAATTTTTTTGGGGAAATAAATTGAAAAAACAAGTATTAGAGGGGTAAATATCTGAAAATGGTTACAAAACTATGTGAAGAGACAAAAAATGACAAAATCCAGAGAGTTTTGGGAATTTATACCAAACTTATAGAGGGAAAGACCGTAAAAAAGGAAGAAGAAGTGCAACGCTACAAGGTCAATCCCCGAACGATTCAACGGGATATCCAGGATATCACCGCCTTTTTAGAAAGAGACGATTTAAATACCGGCATAATCAATTCTATCATCTATGATACCAAAGCCAGAGGATATCGTCTCCAATATAATAATGTCTATAAACTATCCCCACAACAAATATTAGCAATCTGCAAAATACTCTTAGACAGCAGAGCCTTTGTAAAAGAAGAAATGACAGAAATCATCGACAAGCTCATTCATTCCTCTGTCGTCAAAGACGACCAGCCGCAAGTGGAAAAACTTATTCAGAATGAAGAAGAGCATTACGTCGAACTCCAACATAAAACCCGTTTTCTTAACAAAATGTGGGACATCGGCCAGGCTATACAAAACCAGAACTACATTGAAATTGAATATAAACGAGGCGATAACGAGATAAAAAAACGGAAACTAAAACCAGCAGCAATTATGTTCTCCGAATTTTACTTCTATCTGACTGCCTTCATTGATGACAAAAATCTATGTCAGAACTTCGATGTAGCCAATGATCCATTTCCAACCATCTATCGAATCGACCGCATTCAGAATTTAAAAATTCTCGACGAACACTTTCGTGTACTCTACAGCAGCCGCTTCGAAGAAGGCGAATTCCGCAAACGGGTTCAGTTCATGTACGGCGGGAAGCTTCAAACCGTACGCTTTAAATACAAAGGACCATCCATCGAAGCCATACTAGACCGCTTACCAACTGCCAAAGTCGAAAAACACGAAGATGGAGTGTATATGGTAAAAGCGGAGGTGTTTGGCAAAGGGATAGAGAGATGGATAAGAGGACAGGGAGATGCAGTGGAGGT
>CAKREJ010000064.1 GCA_934317185.1 uncultured Anaerobutyricum sp.
TCAAGAAACAGTTAGAAGAAGTTGGAGCTAAAGTTACAGTTAAATAATTGTATTTTTCCAATATTTAATTTCTTGAACGAACGCTCGGAGGGTGTAAGCTCTCCGGGCTTTTTTCGTATCTGAATATTTAGAATAGTTAAAAACACTCAGAATAAATAAAAATACCTAGAAAAAATAAAAAATTAAAATAGAGAATAATTTATGTATAGTGATTCGTTATACAGATTAATATAGATGATGTTAGGGTCAAAAGGTATTTTGTCTCTGACATTACATAGATGGAATAAATAGTTAAGATTGTGCAGTTGGAGGTCCATAATGAGTAAAAAATGCCCTTATGAAAAGAAATGTGGAGGTTGTCAGTATATTGATCTGCCTTATGAAGAACAATTAAAAAAGAAGCAGAAAGAGACGAATAAGCTTTTGAGCAGTTTTGGAAAGGTAAAGCCTATTATCGGTATGAAAGATCCCTGGCATTACAGGAATAAAGTTCATGGTGTCGTAGCGGGAGACCGGCATGGAAACTGTTTTACAGGAATTTATGAAAATCGAAGCCATCGTGTTATTCGTGTAGATTCCTGTCTGATCGAGAATCAGAAGGCAGATGCGATAATGAATACAGTAACCTCTCTGATGAAGTCTTTTAAAATGCGTCCTTATAATGAAGATACCGGATATGGATTCTTGCGTCATATTTTAGTTCGAACCGGCTATCATACCGGACAGATTATGGTTGTTTTAGTTACCGCATCTCCGGTATTCCCGTCAAAGAATAATTTTGTCAAAGCACTTAGAAAAGAGCATCCGGAAATTACAACAATCGTGGCAAATGTAAATAATAGAAATACAAGCATGGTTCTTGGGGATAAACAGCAGATTCTTTATGGAAAAGGATATATTGAGGATGTCCTTTGTGGAAAGACTTTCCGTATTTCACCTAAATCATTTTATCAGGTAAATCCGGTACAGACAGAAGTTCTTTATAATAAGGCAATTGAATTTGCGGGACTTACCGGAAAAGAAAGGGTTATTGATGCCTACAGTGGAATTGGTACGATTGGAATGGTTGCAAGTGATAATGCAGGAGAAGTTATTTCTGTAGAATTAAACGGAGATGCCGTCCGTGATGCCGTGTTTAATGCGAAACAAAATAAAGTAAAAAATATTCGTTTTTATAAAGAGGATGCGGGAGATTTCATGGTGAAAATGGCTTCCCATAAAGAAAAAGCAGATGTGGTATTTATGGATCCTCCACGTGCCGGAAGTGATAAAAAATTCCTGGACTCCCTTCTTCGTCTAAAGCCGAAGAAGATTGTGTATATTTCCTGTAATCCTGAAACACTTGCCCGTGATTTAAAACATCTTACGGGGAATGGATACCGTGTCAGACAGCTTCAGCCTGTAGATATGTTTCCTTCAACCGGCCATGTCGAAGTAGTCTGTTTACTGTCAAGAAAAGAGAAATAGGTACCAGATGGTGGTGTGTTTTTGATATAGCATAGAAATACATTAATATAGGATAGGAGAAATCATGGAAGTAAGTAAACGATTTGAAAATGAAAAATTAAAAAAACTTCAGATTTTTAACGGGGCACAATTAAAATATATAGCATTTCTCTCAATGTTGATCGATCATGTAAATAATGCTTTGATAACCCCTTATCTTGATGGGAAGGGATTTTTACTACATTTATCTAATCTTTTTTCGGTTTTAGGCAGAATTGCATTTCCTATTTTTGTGTTTTTTGTAGTGGAAGGATTTTTTAAGACGCATAACAGAAAAAACTACCTTGCAATGCTTTTAATATTTGGCGTTATATCAGAAGTTCCTTTTGATATGTTTACATCAAAAGTATTCTTTGATCCATATTGGAATAATATAATGTTTACCTTAGCGTTATGTCTTGTTACAATTTGGATAATTGATACTGTGAAAGATAAAATTAGTAATAAAGCCTTGTGGTATAGTATCTCAATTATTATTGTAGGAATTTCGTGTGCGTTAGCGATGGCTCTAAGTTTGGATTATGACTATCATGCGATTATTGTTGCATATCTCTTTTATATTTTTTATGATAAACCAATACTTGGTGCCGGTTTGGGATATATTTCGATTATTAAAGAGTTATATTCTTGTTTGGGGTTTGCTATGACATTAACATATAACGGTGAAAGAGGTAAGCAAAATAAGTGGATAAATTATCTTTTTTATCCGGTTCATATTTTGATATTAGGTATTCTGCGTTTTTATCTGAATATTTAAAAATCTTTAGAAATATTTAGTATGAAAGAAAACAGGGGTATGTTATAGTTGTAACTAGTGTTAAGGCTTATACAGACAGAAGATAAATATCAGGTAAGTGTTACACATATTGGATTTGGAATTACAGGGATAGTTATTGGGAGAGATATATAAGAAACACATATTTATGAAGGAAAAAAATATAATTCAACAGAACTTAAATAAGATAATTGGTGTTATTGTGGTTTCTGTTTTGGCCATAATAACGATTTATACGGTATTTCGGGGGAGTGGTATCTCTCTGAAGGAACTGACGATAAGTTTAAAAGAAGCATCACTGGGCGGAATTTTGCTGGCATCTGTAAGTATGCTGGGATTTATTTATTTTGAAGGGGAAGCGTTAAGAGTTCTTGTCCGGCATATGGGATATTCGACAAAGAGAAGTCACGGCTTTGTTTATTCGGCAGCAGATGTGTATTTTTCAGCAATTACGCCATCGGCATCGGGAGGACAGCCGGCAAGTGCATATTTTATGCTAAAGGATGGAATAGCAGGGACTGCGGTTATGGCTGCGTTGTTGCTGAATCTTATTATGTATACACTTGCGATTTTGACGATCGGTCTGGTAGATATTTTGATTTTTCCGGAAGTTTTTCTGAATTTCAGTATCGGGTGTCGAGTGCTGATCGTGATAGGTGGTTTGGCTTTAGCAGGACTTGGGGTGGTATTTTATCTCCTGCTGAGAAAGCAGGCATTGATCAAATCTGTCGGTGCGTTTTTTGTCCGGATTTTGCGGATGATTCACTGTGGGCGGTTTGCAGATAAATTGGAAAAGAAACTGGAAGTTTCTATTGAAAAGTATAGTAGTCTTGTGGATGTGGTCTTCAATGGAAAAAGAATGTTATGGAAGGTATATATTCTTAATCTGTTACAGAGATTGTCTCAGATTGTTGTAACGCTTTTTTCTTTTGCGGCATTACATGGAGACTTACGAAAGCTTCCGAAGTTACTGGCAACACAGATTTATGTTGTTATGGGTTCAAACTGTGTCCCGATTCCGGGAGGAATGGGAGTGACAGATTACCTGATGCTGAAAGGATATGAGCAGCTTATGAGCAGAGAAGCCGCATTTCAGCTTGAGATGCTTAGCAGAGGATTGTCATTTTATGTCTGTATCTTTGTCAGTCTGACTACAGTTTTGATAGGATATATAACAATTAAGAGAAAAAAGAAATTGGAGAATGAAAATGATAGGATTTTATGATTACACAGTGATACTTACTTATTTGTCGCTGATGTCGGGAACAATAGGAATTATGCTTTGTCTAAATGGGATGGGACATCCTTATCTTGGAATGTTTTTTCTGTTGATTTCCGGTTTGTGCGATACTTTTGATGGCAAGGTTGCGAGAACGAAAAAGGACCGGACACCGCAGATGAAAAAGTTTGGTATTCAGATTGATTCTTTATCAGATTTAATCGCATTTGGAATACTTCCGGCATGCATTGGGATTGCGATGTTTCGCTATATTCTGTATATTCCGGATTTGTCAGGATGCACCAAATATATTCTTACACATTACACGTTGCAGGCACAGATCGTATTGACAGCGATTGCTGTTTTATATGTACTTGCTGCGATGATTCGTCTGGCATATTTTAATGTAATGGAAGAGGAAGATCAAAACAGAGATGAGTCCGGTGCAAAGATTTATACAGGACTTCCTGTTACTTCTGCCGCATTGATATTTCCGGCAGTTTTACTCGTACATCTGTTAGTACGTGCCGATCTTACTTTTTTATATTTTGGAGTCATGTTAATAACCGGCATCTTATTTATTTCTAAAATACATATTAAAAAGCCGGAGAATAAGGGAATTATCACACTTGTTTTCTTCGGATGTGTAGAATTTATCGTGCTGATTTTAGCATTAACGTTTTTGAAGAAGTAGTAATTTAGATTTTGAAAAGTCAGGAGGTTTTTATGGATATTCTTACATTTTTATATGAAACAATTCCGGGAAGATTTATATTAAAACCATTAACTGCTCCGCTGTTTTCCCGTATATGTGGGTGTTTTTTGGATTCTAAATATTCCTCCTGTTTTATTCAACCGTTTATACATCGGAACCATATTAATGTAGAAGAGTATGAGACAGATGGAATAAGAAGCTTTAATGATTTTTTCTCAAGAAAAATAAAAGAAGGAAAGCGTGTAGTCACGATGGATGCAGAGAAGCTGATCGCCCCTTGTGATGGACTTTTATCTGTATGGAAGGTAGACAGGGATACGATTTTATCTGTAAAACAGAGTAAATATACAATATCAGATCTGCTTTGTGATAAGAAGCTGGCACAGCATTATGAGGGTGGATATTGTCTCGTTTTTCGTTTGTGTGTTGATCATTACCATCGTTATTGTTATGTAGATTCAGGAAAAAAGAGCAGAAATATTTTTATTCCGGGAAAGTTACATACGGTACGTCCGATCGCTCTTCGTAAAGTACCGGTATTTACTGAAAATAGCAGAGAATACACTCTTATCCGGACAGCGGAGTTTGGAACTCTCGTTCAGATGGAAGTGGGGGCAATGCTGGTTGGAAGAATCGTCAACCATGAAGGAAAAGGAAGAGCAGTTCGGGGAAGAGAAAAAGGATATTTTCAATATGGAGGTTCTACCATTATTCTTTTGGCAGAGCCAGATCAGATAAAGCTTCGAGAAGATGTTTTGAAGAATTCGTCACTCGGACAGGAAACAGCAATAAAAATGGGGGAGATGATTGGACATGCTTTATAAATTAAAGGAAACACTACATAATTTGCTTCCCAAATATGCAGTATTTCCTCTTATTCTGGCAGCGGTGATCAATAACTGTGTATATATAGGAACAGCACAGATTCGAGACAGGCTTTCATTTTATTCGTTAGAAACTCCTTTAGATAAATCCATTCCATTACTCACACCTTTTGTTGTTTTTTATATACTTGCCTATGTACAGTGGGTACTAAACTATATATTAATAGGCAGAGACAGCAAAAAGCTATGTTATCAATTTGTTTTTGCAGATATTTTATCTAAAATAATCTGCCTGTTTTTCTTTATTTTTTTTCCAACAACATTAATACGCCCGGAAATAGCCGGAACAGATATTTTCAGTAAGCTAGTCAGTTTCATCTATACGGTAGATGCTCCCGTAAATTTATTTCCCTCCATACACTGCTTAGAAAGCTGGTGTTGTATTCGTGCTGCATTTAAAATGAGTTTTAAAAACAGAATGCATACACATTTATATCGGTCCGCAACAATCGTTATGTCGCTAGGTGTATTTGCTTCAACTCTTTTTATAAAACAGCACGTTTTCGTAGACATATTTGGAGGAATTGTCGCCTTTGAAGTAGGATTGAAAATATCCAGTAAGTGTATGAAAAAATAGCAGCATTCATTTAGCCGCAGAAATGCCGGGCATTTATGAATTAAACATTAAATATAATGGTAATTCTTTCTTTGCTTAATAAGGAAGGTGACGGTAATGCATAGTGTTAGTAATTCTGCCACACCGACTGCACACCAGATGCCATCCATACCAAATATTGCAGGTAACAAAAGAAGCATGGCAATCTGGAATATAAGAGTACGCAAGAACGAAATAGCAGCAGACACGACTCCGTTACTTAAAGCGGTAAAGAAGGAGGAAGCAAAAATATTAAAGCCGTTGATTAAGTAAGCCAGGCAGTAAATTCGAAATCCATGTCGTGTCATAGCGAAAAGTTCCATGTCGTATCCCACAAAGAGCTTAGAAAGAGGAGAAGCAAGCAATTGAGACAGGAGTGCAAGCATAATTCCCCATGTTCCTACAAGCTTAAGACTTTTCCTGAATAGATTTTTCAGTTCATCACGGTTCCCGGAACCGTAGTGATAACTGATAATTGGTGCACTTCCAATGGAATAACCAAAAAAAATGGCAAGGAAAATAAAGTTAATGTACATCATTGTCCCATAAGCGGCAACGCCATTCTCACCGGCAAACTTCATAAGCTGTATATTATAAAGTGAGTTTACGATAGAGCTTGAAAGGTTCGTCATAAGTTCGGAAGAACCGTTAATACAAGTTTGTAGAAATACTCGTCCACTCCAGTGTGTTTTGCCAAGCTGGAGTAAGCTGGAATTCTTTCTGGCAAAGTAAAATACAGGAAAAAGCCCTCCGATAAATTCTCCGCACACGGTTGCGATCGCAGCACCCGCAAGTCCAAATCCCCACACTCCAATAAATAAAAAGTCAAGTACCATATTTGTCATACCGGCGGCAATGATGACATAAAGTCCCAGATGCGGTTTTTCGGCAGTAACAAAGAAACTCTGAAAAACATTTTGCAGCATAAATGCAGGCATAGAGATAAAAGAAAGCCTCGCATATAAAACACAGTCGGATAAAAGCTCTCCCTTTGCACCAAGTAATGAACAAATAGAAGGAGTCAGAATTGCACCAAGAATAGAAAGAATACTGCCTCCTATGATCGTTACATAAATGAGCATGGAAAAATACTCATTTGCTTTTTCTTCTTCTTTTTCTCCAAGCATTCTTGCAACAATAGCACTTCCACCTGTACCAATCATGAAACCGAGAGCAGACAGTCCCATTATGATAGGAAGAGTTAAATTAATTGCGGCAAGGGCAGTCTTGCCGACGAAGTTTGATACAAAAAGCCCGTCCACCACACTGTAAATTGAAGTGAAAATCATCATGATGATAGAAGGCAGAACAAAACGCAGAAGCTTTCTGTAAGTAAAATGCTCTGATAACTGAATTTTCATAAAATAAATCCTTTCATAAATAGTTATATAATTTTTTAAAAACGCAGAAATCTACAGCTTATTATGTGATCTAAGCTGATGCTGTCTGGAATCATACATCAAGTCTTTTTTATGATTAGATGAATAAACTGTTTAGATGAATAAATTACTGTAAAAATTACTGTAGATCAAAGTTTTGAAAACTCGTTTCGTAAAGCAGTGACATATTTTCCATGTAATTTCAGTAATAATTCACATTCCTCCTGACTTAATTCCAGAAAAGCTTCATTCTCCGCTTCTACAATAGGGAAAATAGTCTCCTTTAATAAAATATGCCCACTTTCCGTCAAATGAATGTGTTTGCTGCGACCTTTTCCATTAGAAAGGGTAATATATCCTTCTTGTTCAAGCTTACGGATGGATGAGTGTACAGTTTGTTTTGGGATAAAAGTAGCATCGCAGACATCACGCTGCAGACATCCGTCTCCGACTTCACAAATCGTATATAAAATATCAAATGCACTGTTTGAAAGTCCGAATCTGGTAGCAACTTCATGGTATAGATCATTCACTTCTTTATAAATTCGATTGTATTCTCGTAAACTGGAGCTCATATATGGTGTAACAGAGGTAGAATTTTTCATAGAAACATCCTTTCAATTTTAGTATGCAAAAAGCCACTGCTTTAGGTGAGTGGTAGTAGGTAAAATAATCTTTTATAAAATATTTAGTATGATTTCGTACTTATTATAGTCCGAAATCATACTAAAGTCAAGCTGGGAATTCCCTATACCATATCATGAAAAAAGGTGCCAGCAGATATGGTCGTTAAACCATATCTGTGACACCATCTTATTATCTATATGCTGTTATTCATATATTATCGGCTATAGGATTATTCTGATTTCCATAATCCGTGAAGATTGCAGTATTCGTAAGCGGCTACGAATTCATCACCGTCTGCTAAAGTGAAAGTAGCCTTTGGTGTATCTCCCGGCTGGAATTTATGAAGCTGTCCACCGTTCTTTGTCTCAATGTATACACCCATAATATAATGTTCAGGAAGCATTGGATGCTCAACAGAAGAAACGGAAACGGTAACCTTATTACCATCCTGTGTTACTACAGGTACATGCTTTTCAACGGCAGCGTCTGTTGTATTCGCTTTCAGGTTTTTAAGATTTTCTACAGATGTGCCTGCACCAAATAATTCAAATAATACTGTTCTGTCTTCGGAACGATAAAACTTAGCCATATCTCATTCTCCTTTTCTAATCTAGGTACTCTCGCAGTCTTTAAAAACTCTTCTTACAAAATCAAGTACAAAAGACTTCCCAAGTACATAGCTTCTAAATTTTTAAAATCTTGTAGTAACTTGTGTAAATAAAAATAGTAATTATTACTGTAATTGAATTATAAACGATATACGAGTAATTGTCAATAGAAATATAGAAATATTAATGAATTATTTGCAAGAATATGATAGAATAACTTGACATATTTAGAGATATGTATTGCGAAAAGGAACATATCTTCTATAATAAAAGGTGAAAGAAAATATGAAGAATAAAGA
>CAKREJ010000065.1 GCA_934317185.1 uncultured Anaerobutyricum sp.
AAACATAAAATGAAATTTATTACTATTTAATCTATTAAGAACGGACGAACCGCGGAAATAAAAGAATCCTTATTTGTTGGAGAAAACGGACGAAAAATAAAAAAGTATATAGCAGCATCTGTGTCAGTAGTCGCTGCGCATTGAATGTTCGCTTAACAGCTCCCATTCAATACTTGCTCCGAGGTCACATCTGCTACTATATACTTTTTTATTTTTCTGTTTTTTCATCAATTCTTCAAATAAGGATTCTTTTATTTCTGCGGTTCTCGTCTGTTGCTAAACTGAAGATGAGAATTAAATAGTATGGAAGGAAGTGGGGGAAAGGACGAAACAAATTGGCTGTTTTGATAGATTATCGATTATCTGCAATGGGCATATTTTTCTGTTTTTAGTAATATTTCGCTGAATATTATGGTTTTAGAGCGAATTATTAATATATTGTCGCAATATTTTATATGAAACATAGATCCCCACATCTGAAGCAAGAATTCCCTAATATCTTCCGTCTTCTCCCCCTTCTCTCTCCTGCTATTTAGTATTATTTCTTCTGGGGCAGGCAAACAGAAAAATAAAAAAAGAAAGTAGGGTTAAATGTGACCTCGGAGCCAGCATGGGATGCAAGCCTATAAGCGAGCATTCCATACGCAGCGACTACTGGCACATTTACCCTCTTTCTTTTTTATTTTTCGTCCGTCCCTAATGAACTAAATAGTTACTCAAAATGTCAAGTGAAGCATAAAAATTTATATTTTTTGAGTAAAATATCAAATGTTTTTCTGCAAAATGACATGATAAAATATGTTTACATTGGCTGTCTAATCTGTTGACACATTTTATAGAATTGCTATAATTTTTATAGATTAGCACCTTAATATGATATTAGGGACAAAATACCTTTTGATTCTAATATCTTAATATATGAGAAGGAGAGATTATTGTGGTTAAAGTAGAACTATTAAAAGAACTGGATAACGGCATTCGTTTTTACTCTATGGAGAATGAAGCTTTGAAACTTGTTGTTGTAAATATGGGATGTAGAATTATGGAAATCCTTGCACCTGATGCTTCCGGAAAAATGTCTGATGTGATTCTGGGTCTTAAGAATATTGAAGATTATGCAGATGACCCTGCTTATTTTGGAGCTGTCATCGGTCGTGTTGCTAATCGAATCGGAGATGCACGTTTCACTTTAAACGGAAAGACTTATGAGCTTTATGCTAATAACGGAACGAATCATTTGCATGGGGGAAAAGAAGGATTTGATAAGAAGCTTTTTGATGTCACTCCTTTAGAGAATGGTCTTCGTTTCCATTATCTTTCAAAAGATGGGGAAGAGGGTTATCCAGGTAATCTGAATCTATATGTAACGTATACTTTAGATGAGAACGCATTCTCCATTCATTATGAAGCGGATACAGATGCCGATACTGTCGTAAACTTTACAAATCATCTGTATTTCAATCTTTCTAACACATTAGAAAAAGTTACCGAGCATTCTCTTCAGATTAATGCAGATTATATCGGCTGTGTAGATGATACCTGTCTTGCAACGGGAGAACTGCTTCCTGTAAAGGATACACCTTTTGATTTTAATGAAATGAAAAAGATTGGTCAGGATATTGACGCAGATCACCCTCAGTTAAAGAATGCTTTTGGCTATGATCATTCTTTTGTATTAAAGGGAGAGGAAAGACAGTTAACTTTAGAGGAACCGGTTTCTGGCAGAAGACTTGTTATCTCAACGACCGCTCCTGTTATACAGGTTTACACCGGTAACTTCCTGAAGGATGGCTGCATCGGAAAAGCTGGAAGAGTATATGAAAACAGAGAGGGAGTTGCTTTGGAAACACAACTAATGCCAAATGCTATCAATACTGAGGAAAATCCTTCTGTTATCTTAAGAAAAGGGGAAAAATTTGAATCCACCACAAAATATATTTTTGAAACAATATAATTATTAATTTATAAGATACCAGAGTCAAAAAGCCTACGCAAGCTTGCTTGCGAGAGTACAAGCACATAAGAAAAAGCAAAAAAACAGAATTCCCTGCTATAGCTATGGCAGAGAATTCTGTTTTTCTTTATGGGATCATACTTGATACATTTTCTTTTGTTACTTTTTTATATGGCAGATAAATACATTTTTTGTTTTCGAATGAAATATCCTCCATTCCTTTTCCTGTGACCGCCGCAGTGATAAGTTTTACCATTGCTTTCGCCTGTCCTTCTTTATCGTTATATACTGTTGCGGCGATTTTTCCTTCCTGTACTGCCTTTAATCCATCTTTCGTACCATCAATCCCAAAGAAAACCGGAATGTTGGATTCTGTATATCCAAGCTTTTCATAGGCATCTACGGCTCCTAATACCATAGAATCACTGTTGGCAATAACCATTTCTATGTCTGTTTTGTATTCTCCAATGAGCTGCATCATTCTCGTCTGTGCCTGGGCACGGTTCCAGTTTGCAATCTGATAGCTTAGTTTTTCCAACGCAATTCCATTGGACTTTAAACATTCTACTACACTTTCTGTACGGATAATGGCATCCTGATGTCCCATCTCTCCTTCTAAAATAACATATTGTATTTTTCCATCATTATTTCTGTCTACTTTTTTATTCTTTTTAATAAAGTCTGCTGCAAGCTCTCCCTGTAATTCTCCAGACTGTTTTGCCTTTCCTCCTACATAATAAAGCTTATCCCACCTAAGCAAATCTTCTTCTACAGGCTCCCGATTGAAGAAAATGATCGGAATATCTTTTTCCCTTGCGGCATCAATAATTTCTGACGGCTCTGTTCTATCTGCCAGATTAACACATAAAACATTACATCCGTCATTTATCATCTGTTTTATCTGATCATTTTGGACTCTTTGAGACTTTGCCGCATCCATGATCGTCATACTTACATCATATCCCTGCTTCTCTATAGTGTTACACTCTTCTTTAAATGAATCTACCAGTTCTCCAATAAAGGTATCTTTTTGATCATAGCAAGCAACACCTATATATATCTGATTATCTGATTTCGGCTGATTTTTACTGCACATAGAAAAAATCAAAGTCCCTGCAAACGCTGTCATTATTATTATTCCTGTGATTTTTATCTTCATGCCGTCCTCCTTTATTTATTGGCTGAGTGTAAATAACAAATCCTGATTTTCTTTTGAGAAGAGATTATCTCTGGTAAGTATCGTATAAGATACTTTCTGATCTTTCATCTGATAAAATGATTTACGAAGCTTATTTACTGTTTCAGCAACACATTGATAACCTGCTGTAAATTCATCCGATATGACAAGACACTCTGCCCACCCTGTATCAAGACAATATACAGCCTCTGTAGAATTGCCAATTCCATAGACGATTGCTCCATATAAATTATTTTGCTTTGCAGATTCTCCTGCCTCTACCAAACTGGTATCATCAAGAGCTAACACGATATCCACCTTCCTTTGTGACTGTAAGGTTGTGTTCTTTCTTATTCCTTCATCACGAGATACCGACCATAGGATTTTTGCTCCGGTATCTTTCAAAGTATCACAAACTCCTTTTTTTCGTTCACAATCTGATTCTGAGTTACTGTTTTCTGCAAAAATTCCTATTTTCTTTCCAGTCAGATTCCCATTATTATTTTCGATCAGCTTCCTTGCTAAAGCAACTCCCATATCGTACTGATTCGGTTGTGTTACAGGAATCGCTGATTTCTTTTTTATGTTAGCAGGTCTTTCTCCTGCTAATATGAGCGGCACCTTTTTCTGTATTTTTTTTAGCTTGGAATACTCTTTACTGTCCCCTACCATCTTTACAATAATTGCATCGGCACCTTTATCCATTTCCTGCTGAATGACTTCTATCTCATCTTCAGACATATTGATATTTGCCTTACTGATAAGTACCGTATTCACTCCGTATTCCTGTGATGCCATTTTTAATCCATATTTAAAGGCGGCCCACTGGCTCTCTTCTATATCAGGAATAATCACGGCAATTCTTTCTGCTTTATTTTCGTTTTTATTATATAACATAAAAAAAGCTAATGTCACAACCAGAATTCCCAAAACGATTTCTGTTAAAATAAAAGTTCTTTTTCCATATTTCATGTTTCTTCCTGTTTTTCTTTCTGAGACGAACTCTCAAACTTCTTTCTATTTTCCTCTGAATAAACAATTGCCGGTATTTTGATGGAGACTGTCGTTCCTTCGTCTAACTCACTTTCAATATGTAAACCGTACTGTTCTCCGAACAAAATCTTTATCCGGTTATTTACATTTACCAGTCCCACACCGGAACCTTTTTTATGTACTCTTTTTGTATCAGTTAGAAGGAATTCTACTTCTTCTTCCGGTATTCCCATTCCATTGTCTGTTACGGTCAGAAGAATTTCATCTTTCTCCCTGACTCCCCGGACGATAATTTCTCCACAATCATCCATTTCTCTTACGCCGTAATTAATCGCATTCTCTAAAATCGGCTGCAAGATCAGCTTCACAATACAACAATCTAAAATATCCGGTGCGATGTCAAAAGAAACCTGAAATTTATTTTTATAGCGTACCTTCTGAATATTCATATAACTTTGTGCATGCTGTAGTTCATCCTTAACAGAAATAACTGTATGACCTTTAGAAAGACTGATGCGGAAAAGTCTTGCAAGCTGCGAAATCATAAATACTGCTTCATCATTCCTTTCCCCCTCGATCATCCATGTGATGGAGTCTAGTGTATTATAAAGGAAATGGGGATTAATCTGACTTTGCAGAACTTCCAATTCACTCTTTCTTCTCTCCGTCTGTTCCCATACAATTTTTTGCATTAACGCTGTATTTTGTTTGTAAGAATTTCGAATCGATCTTCCCAAATGTTGAATTTCACGGGAACCTCCTATATAAATTTCCGATTCTTTTCCCTCTTCGTATTCTGTAACAGAATTATTAAGCTTCATAATCGGTTTAGAGATTCTTACAGATATAAGCCGGTTAATTAATGTAAGCATCATCGTCATAAGTAAGATTAAAATAAGTACAAACTGCTTTACGTCAAGCATCTTACTTGAGAAAATAGAATATGGCATAACACAGACTAATTTCCAGCCTGTATAACCGATTGTATCTACAACAATTTCTCTTCGCTCTCCGTTCTCTCTCTCTTCATACACACTTTCTTTTGCTGTTGCAGCCCGCTTACTGCTTTCATTTTTCATACCATTATCAATCTGCACCTGATGCGGATGATAAATAATCTGTCCATTACTATCACACATATAAAAATACTGTCCGCTCCCGGCAGTGTTAATTCGATCCATCATTCGTGCGATTCCTGAATAATCCATATCAACAAGCAGTACACCCAATTGTGTACTGCTTCCATTCGTCAGCTCAACAACACGACTTGAAGAGATTACCCAGTAATATCGACAGGAACCATCATCAAACAAATTCTGTACATGCGGTGTGGAAAAATGAATATTTTCCATCTGATTCATCGCATGCATAAACCACTCCTGCTTTGTCACATTCGGATCTTCCTTCTGTGCTACAACAGGCTCTGCCTCCATCAGACTTCCCGATTTGTTATAGATAGCAATACTGCGAAGATTTTCCTTATTTGCCTCGTATAAAAGGTTCATCCCATTATGAATTTTATCTGACTGACTGGAAATATCACTTTCTTTTATAATATCGTAATATAAAGCATCGGATATCTGCCGCATATTAATCAGATAATCTTCCACACTTTCTATAGTCTGATCCATAAGTCTCTGATTATTTTCTAACATCTCCTGTCTTGACATACTGGAAAAACGCAGATACATCACACTTCCCATACACAGCATGATCACTGCGGAAATAAGTGAAAATGCGACCATCAATGTTGTCTGTATATTTCCCGGTCTATACATAAATATTTTTTCTTTACCTACTTTTTTAAATGTTTTCATACTCTGTCCTGTATTTTGATGGGGATACCCCATATTGTCGCTTAAATACATAGCTAAAATAGTTTGGATCTGTATAACCTACACTTTTTGCAATCATATAACTCTTTTCATTTGTCTCCACAAGCATTCGGGCTGCCTTTTCCATGCGATATCCGGTAAGATAACCAACAAAGGACTTCCCTGTTTCTTTTTTAAATATACTGGAAAAATAAGAATTCGAAACACCAAGCTCTCTGCATATGTCATCTAAACCCAGCGATTCCTCCTGATAATTATTATGCACATATTCCTTTGCCTGATCAATAAGCGATCTCTTGGAATGATCTCTGGCATTTGCCATATCTTCATGCAATATGAGACATAAATTCAACAGCCATTTTTCAAGTACCTGCGGTTCCATATTACTTAATAAACTATATAGCTGCCCCGCTCCACCTGATAATTTCTGAACATCGAGTTCATTATTTACCATAAAATGATATAGTTCACTAATAAGTTCCATTACTGCCACATGATATTTCTCCAGAGACTTTGCCGGAACAACCTTATGCTCCATATATCGTTCTACCGCCAGCTTAACATCCGGCTTCTTTCCGAGGCAGATCATCTTAAAAAGATGTGCCAGCTCTGTTCCATCAGCCGCCTCCGTTGCTACCTTTCTTTTAGGAACGATTTCCTTTAAATTGATCGCCTGATTGCTTCCATATAATACACGATAAGAAACCGCTTCCCTTGCACTCTGGTAAGACTTCACAAGCTCAAGAATATTATCACAGACCTGACCAACACCTACCGTCACAACTGCTCCGATCATGTGATTGACATATTTACAAAAACGATCACAGGAATCCGTAAGCTCAGAAACTTCTTCTTTACTTTCTAGCTGAACAATCATCACCGTATCCCCTAAATAATTAAATCGCTTTCCTCTCCACTTTTCTTCCAGTCTCTCACCTGCCTGTCTGTCTACAGAAATAGATAAAAGCTGAATATCTATGTCTTTCGGTGCCTGTGTTGTTGAAGTATGTATAAGAATACAGGAATACAGTGGTCCTTTTAAATCAATCTGATAATTCATAACATATTTTGTAAGCTCCTCTTCCGGAACTCTTCCTTCTATCAGCAATGAATAAAAGTTTGCCTGCAGCAGTGGCAGAGAATCCTTATAATACCTTTTAAGAAGCTCTGCACCTTTCTTTTCATTAATTTCCTGATCCAGCTTCTTCTTTAAATTCTCAAAAACCTTTGTGATTTCCGCAGCATTCAATGGTTTTAATATATATTCCTCAATTTCAAGATGCACTGCTTCCTTTGCATATTCAAAATCATCAAATCCGGTAAATAAAACTAACTTCGTTGCCGGATATTTTTCTCTTATCTGACCACATAATTCCAACCCATCCATATATGGCATCCGAATATCCGTCATCACTACATCCGGTTGAATCTCCTCCAGCATTTCTAACGCTTTTAGGCCATTATTCGCATATCCTACGACAGAGAATCCCAATTCGTTCCACTTTACCTTTTTTGCAATTATCTGCGTTACTTCTTCTTCGTCATCAACTAATAATAATGTATACATAACCTCTCTCCTCATTTATTGCTATTATATCAATTTTCCAAACATAAGTAAATCTAAGCATAATAAAAATAGTGTCAGCATTTACAGTCATTCGACCGTTTCTGCTGACACTATTTTTCATATTTTATTGCATATATTATTACAAAAGAGGCAATTTAATTATTTCTTCTGTACGTATTTCAGACAGTCAAGTGTTACTGCGATAAGAATGATGATACCTGAGAATACGAACTGAAGGTTTGTATCAATACCAAGAATTGTAAGGGAGTATGTTAATGCTGTAAAGATACATACACCAGTAACTACACCGGAAATCTTACCAATACCACCAGTAAAGGATACACCACCAACTACGCAGGCTGCAATGGCATCCATATCCCAACCCTGTCCATAAGCAGCGGAACCGGATCCTACCATTCTAGCACATTCAAGCCAGGAACCAAATCCATAAAGGATACCAGCCATAACGAACGCTCCAAGTGTAACTGCGAATACAGAAATACCGGAAACTGCTGCGGCTTCTGGGTTTCCACCAACTGCGTACAGATTCTTTCCAAATGTTGTTTTATTCCAGATGAACCATACGATTACGATAGCGGCAAGTGCCCATAAAATAATTGTTGGGAATCCATTTACCTTAGGAATGATCATATTTGGAATTGTTGCTTCAATAGAACCAAAGGATACACCCTTTGTCGCATAAGTTACTAAACCAAAAATTACAAGCATGTTCGCCATTGTCGATATGAACGGATGCATCTTGAACTTCGCTGTAAAAAATCCTGCTATACTTGTAAATACAGTACATAAAACAATACATACAACTAAAGCTAAAATTACTCTTCCAACAACTGGAATGTTTGTAAAATCAAAGATATGTCCGAATACTGAACCTGTATTTACACCCTGATGCATAATAATAGTTGCAGCGGTCATACCCATACCAACCATTCGTCCAACAGACAAGTCTGT
>CAKREJ010000066.1 GCA_934317185.1 uncultured Anaerobutyricum sp.
TTTACTTTCCTCTTATGAAATTCCTAAAGGAGAGGATAAAAGTACATTTTCTTATGATTCAATGAAAGTGGTAGATTACAGTGAATTGAAAAAATCAGAAAAATTCACTCCGGCACTTTACCGTAAAAAGGATGGTGCCTGGGAAGGCGGCAGTACAAGTCAGTTCTCACCGGTTATGATCTTTAGATTATGGGAACGCTTCTCTGATGTATGTCTGGAAGTATCTGAGAGTATAGAGGTTAACGGAAAGAGAACATTCGGATATGATGATCCGATTATTTACAAACGAGTATAAAACATATTTTTACTTTAGCATCAAAAAAGAAAAGGTAAGCAATCAAAAGAGATTGTAACCTTTTCTTTTATATTATCTAATTATATTATCTAAAGCTGATTCCAATTCCGATAGCCCCCGGCCCTGTGTGAACGCTGACGCTTGCAGAAAGTGGAGAATAGAAAACATCATAGTCAGGGAATCGTTTCTTTAATAATTCTATCCATTCTTCCTGTTCAGCCTTGCTAAGACCGGCACCGGCAGCTCCAATATGAAGTTTAGACATATCTTTGTCTGCAAATCTTTTTTCCAGATCGGATTGAATTGCCTTTATCATTTTTTCCTGTGCTTTTTTCATGGAGCCACGGGACTTGGCATAAGAATCAAGTTTTTCACCCTGAATTGTTAAGATTGGTTTAATTGAAAGAACGGTTCCAAGCAGAGCAGCAGCAGGTGTAATGCGGCCTCCTTTTTTCAGGTATTCCAGTGTATTTACAGTAACGTAGATGCTTGAATTATAAGCATCGGCTTCTAAAAATTCCTTTATTTCCTTTGCAGAAACCCCTGCATTGGCCATGTCTCTTGCCTGAAGAACAGATTCATACATTGTAACAGATATTCTGTGATTATCAACAACCTCTACCTTGCCGTCATAGTCCTGTGCATATGCGGTAGCGGCAGCACAGGAATTAGAAAGACCGCTTGACATTGGGATATAGACAAGCTCGTCATATCCGGAATCTAGAAGCTGATCCCATAAATCCATTACATCACCGGGAGATGGCTGAGAAGTGGTAATATGTTTGTCACTGGAGAGAGCAGTAAAGAAATCTTCTTCACTGATAGTATCTCCTTCATAGAAAATCTCTTCATCAATAATTACAGGCATATGTATCACATATATGCCCCATTCTTTAGCGAGTTCCTTTGTGATACCGCTGTTTGTATCAGTTATAATAGCTGTACGCATAATAATCTCCTTTTTGTAACATAAATATAGATTAAAAAGAGCAAATAAATCTCCTTCTGTGATATAGAAAATATAAATAGTTTCAAGAAAGCACAGGCATTCTTGCTGCAAGATGTGTATCATGTAATGCATGACATATTTCTGCTGTACATGATATAATGCTGTCATAAAGTGTAACATTAAATAAAAAGCTTTTCAACATGGATTATTAAAAATCTGTCTATATTATTCGACAAAATCCCTTATATATGATACTATAAAAGAGGCAATACACCAAAATGGTATATGTGAGAACTGAGGTATACCTTTATGATTTTTATACAAATATTTCCGAAATCAGGGAAGCAGTTCAAATATGATTATTTGGATGTTTCCTTTTTTATTGGAGAAATCTAAAAAAGAAAAAGGAGAAAGATATCAAAAGAATAGTGGGATATCGGGGGAAAATATGAGGTTACAGGTATTTAAAAATCAATTTGGTAAAAAAGATGTAAAATACAAACGGACCAATATATGCGTAGTTATAATACTTATAGTTGTTTCGGTTTTGTCATGTGTTTACTTAAAGCATTCCGTTTCAGAGAAAAATTCGAAAGCGGCAGCATCAGGAGAGGAGGCTGTAGTAAAATATAGCTGTATTTCTAAGCCGGAAAGCAAAAAGAAGATTTATGTTATTTTGAAAAATTATCATGGAGATTACTGGAAGACAGTAATTAAAGCGATAAAAAAAGCCGCAAAAGAAATAGATGCTTCCGTTTATCTTGGAGGAATTGACAATGAGACAGATATTTCCGGGCAGATTGCTTTGATGAATGAAGCGATGGAACAGGGAGCAGATGGAATTTTGCTTGCACCTGCGAATTCTACAGAAATGGCAGACAGTTGTGCGAAGGCCAGAAAGGATAACATTCCGGTGGTGTTGATTGATTCTGCTATCAACAGCATAGAATTTGATGCCTGTTATATGACAGATAATATGGAAGCGGGAAAGATGGCGGCGAAGGCAATGCTGGAGCTGTTGAAGAAGCAGAGGAATTCTGTAGTAAAGCCTTTGGAAGTGGGGATTTTATTATCGACAGATACTTCTCAGGCAATGGTGAACCGGATATCCGGTTTTTTAGAATACTGGGCTAATTATGCACCGAGACGTTGGACGGTCGCCAAAGATATTTTTTTTAATGGTGGAGATGTTGAAAAAGCACAGTTGGATGCATCAGAATTATTGAAGAAAAATAAAAAGCTAAAGGGGTTGTTCGGGTGTAATAATACATCTACGATCGGGATTACAAACACTATTTTAAAAAAGAAAAGAACAGATATTGTCATGGTTGGTTTTGATCTGGCAGAAGAGACAAAACAATTTATTCAAAATCCGGACTATCAGGGAGTATCTCTTATGCAGAGACAGTATCAGATGGCATATGAAGGGGCGAAGGCTTTAGATTTACTAATAAAAGGGGAGAAGTTGGAGAAAAAATATTTTGATACCGGAATTATCTTAATTACATCCGAGTATCTTACGGAGAAGGGTACCTCATGAAAGAGAGAAGAAAAAGTGGGAAGACGAAAAAGCTGTTGTTTATTTTGTATTTGACGGTGTGCCTGGCAATTATCGTACTGGCATATTTTCATTTAAGTAAAATCGCACGAGATTATAATACACAGCATTTGGAGTTGATTACAGGGTTATATGCAGAGAAGATGAATGAAACGATGGAATATCTTCAGGATTATGCAGAGGAAGATGTAAAACTGATTCGGGAAATGCAAGATAAAAATTGGGATAATCTTCAAAAGAAGCTGGAAAAGAATCTGAATCAGGAAATGTTTTGTAATGTGGGATTTATTTTAAATGACGGAAAAATATATGGAAATAAATGTGCAGTGGAGGATATAAAAAAGAAGAGGCTTGCTGAGGAGGCATTGAAGTCGGAGGTGTCTTTTGATTCCGACCCATATCAGTCCAGTCAGACTGGAAATATGATCATGACGGTTTTTGTACCGGTTGTGGATAATTCACAGATACATACACTTTATCTATCTATTATGATAGAACAGCTTAGGCAGTTAGGAATCTATGATCTTTTAGAAGGGAAAATCAGTGTACATTTGTTAAAGGCAGATTCGGAAAATTATATTACCTGTATCGGTAGTGACAGTGAAAATATAGCAGGAGGCTGGAATAATCTTTTATTACAACAGAAATATTTTGAATACGATGAAGACTACTCCTACGAACAGTGGGTAAAAGAGATGCGTCGGGGTAAGAAAGAAGGCAGGTTTACCGCAAAGATAAAAGGAGAGGAATCCACAATTTCATACCGGACGATTACCGGTATGCCCGGATGGTATATTGTGTCAGAATTGACCAATAAAAATGTTTCTAATATTACGCAGCATTTTTCTGCCTGGGGTGGAGTTTATGCCAGTGTATTGGTAGGATTGACTATTTTGTATATGTTAACCATTGTTTTGTGGGAAAGGAAAGATAAAAAGCGTTATATTGGTTTATCAAGTACAGATGCACTGACCGGAATACTAAATCGCAGAGCTTTTCAGATTGCTTTGGAAGAAGAGCTTCGGAAAAAACGATCCGGGGTATTTATCTTTGTTGATGTAGACAACTTTAAACTTTATAATGATAAATATGGTCATAATAACGGGGATCTTTGTCTGAAATATTTTGCAAGGAAGATGTGTCAGTGTTTTCCTAAAGATAGCATACTCGGACGTTACGGCGGAGATGAGTTTGTGATTTATCTGAAGAATGCTACAAGAGAAAAGGCCTGTGATTATATGGAATATTTTCAGAAAAAAATCTCGTATCTTATTTTACCGACAGGAAAGGAGATAGCGTTATCGGCCAGTGCAGGAGGAGCTGTATTTCCGGAACAGGGTGAGGACTTTATATCCTTGTGCAGAAGTGCGGATGCTGCCCTTTATGATGTGAAACAAAATGGAAAAGCAGCCTTCAAAATAAAAGAATAGAAATTTATATAAAAATAAAGGAGTAACAACGTTGAAAAAGAGTTCAGTAAAAAGTAAGAGTAAAAACAGCAGAGAAGCGTTTAACAGCAGATGGGGATTCATCCTTGCCTGTATTGGTTCCGCAGTAGGTATGGGGAATATATGGATGTTTTCTACCAGAGTTTCTCTCTATGGAGGAGGTTCATTTTTAATTCCGTATTTTATTTTCGTTGTTTTGATCGGAGCGACAGGTGTTATAGGAGAGATGAGTCTTGGACGGGCAGCAAGATCCGGACCTATTGATGCTTTTGGTATGATCTGTGAGCAAAAGGGAAAGAGAAAGCCTGGGGAAGCTCTTGGAATGATTCCGGTACTTGGTTCTCTTGCGATGGCAATTGGCTATACGGTAGTTATGGGCTGGATTTTAAAGTATGCCGTTGGAACATTTACCGGATCAACGCTCGCCCCGAAGAGCATAGAGGATTTTGGCGGTCGTTTTGGCAGTATGGCATCTGCATTTGGTAATAATGTATGGCAGATTCTTGCATTGATCATATGTATGGCGATTTTAATGTTTGGTGTAGGTAAGGGTATTGAAAATGCAAATAAAATATTGATGCCGATATTTTTTATATTGTTTGTTATTCTTGGGATATATGTGTTCTTCCAGCCTGGAGCATCTGAAGGATACCATTATATTTTCCGTGTAGATAAGGCAGCACTGCTAAATCCGCAAACGTGGATATTTGCACTTGGACAGGCATTTTTCTCTCTTTCTGTTGCTGGGAACGGAACATTAATCTACGGTTCCTATCTTTCTGATGAAGAAGACATTCCGGCATCAGCAGGAAGAGTTGCATTTTTTGATACATTAGCAGCAATGCTTGCGGCACTTGTTATTATTCCTGCAATGGCAACGACAGGAGCACAGCTTAATCAGGGAGGACCGGGTCTGCTCTTTATCTATTTACCAAATCTTATAAAATCAATGCCGGGAAGTACATTAATCGCAATGATTTTCTTTGTAGCAGTACTATTTGCCGGGATGACTTCATTAATTAATCTTTATGAAGCTCCAATTGCTACGGTACAGGAAAAATTGCATATCGGCAGGAAAGGTGCCTGTCTTATTATTGCAGTGATCGGAGTGATCGCATCCCTTCTTATTCAGGGAATCGTATCCGGCTGGATGGATATCTTATCTATTTATATTTGTCCGCTTGGAGCAGGACTTGCCGGAATTATGTTTTTCTGGGTAGCCGGAAAAAGATATGTAGAAGCACAGGTTAATAAAGGAAGAAAAAACAAATTTACAGAATTATATTTTCCTGTATGTAAATATATTTATGTACCGATATGTATTTTAGTTCTTATATTAGGAATCGCACTTGGTGGAATTGGATGATGTAAATTACGAGGCGTTTTTGAAAAGATAAATCAATGTATGGGAAAGGTGCGAAAAGCACAAATTATGGAGAGAAAGTATGAGAAGGTTCAGTTATACAATTAAAGAAGAACAGGGAATTCATGCCCGGCCGGCTTCTTTTCTTATTCAGGAAGCCAGAACTTATGAAAGCCGGATTACGATTCGGGTAAAAGGAAAAGAAGCGGATGCATCGAATATCATTGCGGTAATGGCATTAGATGTTATGTGCGGGCAGAGAGTAGAAGTAGAGATATGTGGAACGGACGAGGGAGTAGCATATCGGGGCATGAAAAAATTTTTTGAAGAAAATTTATAAAAAAATTTGTTTTTGTCAGGAAAAACAGAAATGCTATTTACCGATTGCCGGACAGATGCTATATTAAATCTTTAATAAGAGAGCTTGTATGAGATATTAAAATCATAGTTCATTTTCAGAGAAATATAAGGAGAGGTTTATGAATATTTTTGATGTGATCGGTCCGGTTATGGTTGGACCTTCCAGTTCCCACACAGCGGGGGCAGTAAGGATTGGTTTTGTGGCAAGACAGCTTTTGGGGGAAGAGGTCAGAGAAGCAAAGATTTTGTTATACGGTTCTTTTCTTGCAACAGGCAGAGGGCATGGTACAGATAAGGCTTTGGTTGCAGGACTTCTTGGAATGCAGACAGATGATTATCGTATTCCCCAAAGTCTTGAGATTGCCGAAGATAAGGGAATGAAGCTTTCTTTTGGGGAAGCAGTGTTAAAAGAAGCACATCCTAATACGGCACAGCTTTATTTAAAAGGTGTTTCAGGAAAGACGCTGGAGCTTATCGGGCAATCACTCGGTGGTGGACGGATCAATATTGCAGAGATTGATGGAATCGAGACAAACTTCTCAGGAGAGAATCCGACATTGATCGTACACAATCTTGATCAGCCGGGACACGTATCAGAAGTAACTTCTATGCTTGCACATAAGTCAGTGAATATTGCAACAATGCAGCTATACCGCTCTGCTAAAGGAGGAAAGGCAGTCATGGTCGTTGAATGCGACCAGGAAGTTCCCAAAGAAGGAATCCGTTGGTTAGAACGGGCGGAGGGGGTTCTTAAGGTGACGTATCTTGGAAAGGAAGAGGAAAAGTAAATGACAGAATATCACAGTATTCAAAATTTATTAGATCTTTGTAAAGAGCAGGAAAAGCAAGTATGGGAAGTTGTGCAGCAGGCTGATGTGGAAGAGAGTGGCATAACAAAAGAACAGGTTTTTGAAAAGATGCGTTTTATGTATAATGCGATGCGGGAAGCCGATGAAAGTTATGAAGCCAATCTGAAGTCTCAGAGTGGAATGGTTGGAGGCGATGGTGAAAAAATGCGTCAGTTTAATGCCAGCGGAAAGAATCTGTGCAGTGAATATTCCAGCCTTGCAATGGAAAAAGCATTGAAGATGGGAGAATCGAATGCCTGCATGAAAAGAATCGTAGCAGCCCCTACTGCAGGCTCCTGTGGAGTGATCCCGGCAGTTCTTTTAAGTTATGAAGAGACTAAAAATGCAGAGGAAGATGAATTGGTGAAGGCACTCTTTGTTGCTTCAGGTATTGGAAAGGTTGTTGCGGAAAATGCATCGATTGCCGGAGCATTTGGCGGATGTCAGGCAGAAATCGGAACGGCAAGTGCGATGGCTGCCGGGGCACTGGCATATCTGCAAGGTGCAGATAATGAACAGATTATGCAGGCGGCAACCTTTGCCTTAAAAAATATGCTCGGACTTGCCTGTGATCCGGTTGGCGGTCTGGTAGAAGTTCCCTGCGTAAAAAGAAATGTAGCGGGAGTTGTGAATGCCATTTCAAGTGCACAGCTTGCCCTTGCCGGTATTACCAGTGCGATCACACCGGATGATACGATTGACAGTATGCGCCGTATAGGAAACGACCTTCCATCCTGTCTGAAAGAAACCAGTAAAGGTGGTCTTGCAGTAACAGAATCGGCAAAAAAGATTATGGAACGGTTTAAAACCTCATAAATAATCCCATAAAGGTAAGTAGTCCACATAAACAGTATACGACTTATTCTTCTGGTATAAACTCAGGATTTTCCAAAATCTCCTCCAGAGTAATATCGTAGAAAAAGTCGTGTACCATAGAATCAAACTTCTTCCACATCGGCAGAGTACGGCACTGACCGGCTCTTGGGCAGACATCCGCATCTTTCATAAGGCAGGCAACCGGAGCAAGACTTCCTTCGGCTACTTCAAGAATCTCTCCAACGCTGTACTCAGCAGGAGTGCGGGTAAGCTGGTAGCCGCCGCCTTTGCCTCTAAGACCTTTTAGCATCTTTTGTTTTACAAGAGACTTCAGTATACTTTCCAGATATTTATCTGAAATACTTTGTCTTTTTGCAATATCTTTAAGGGGAATATATCCCTCATTTCCATGCTCCGCTAAATCTAACATAACACGGAGTGCATAACGTCCTTTTGTAGAAATCATAAAAATCTCCTTTTGTCCTTAACTCATGAACATATTATAACATATTTTATCCTCTTACAGCAAGAAGACTCCGACCTCTAAGGTGGGAGATGAATTGCCGAAAAGACGAAAAAATAGTGTATATTATTTTACAAGAGAAAAAAGTAAATTACCTATGCCACAAAGACACATGATAAGGATAGGATTTAGCTTCCATTTTCTAAGAGCAATGAATGCAGCAATAAAAAGTAAAAGTTCAACGATATTCACTGAAGAAATGTGTAAAGTCTGCCCGGAAAGAACAGCGGTCTGAAACATAGAAAATCCGGCAGCAGTAATCAGTGCAACAACGGCAGGCCGCAGACTGGA
>CAKREJ010000067.1 GCA_934317185.1 uncultured Anaerobutyricum sp.
ATCTGTATAATAAAGTTAGGCAAAGCAAATGGCCTTGAAAGAAGGGATATTATGTTTTTTTGGAAAATAGATGATGAAACGATAAGATGCCTTATTAACAAAGAAGAGATTGGGCAGATGGGTTTTGATTTAAAGGAGCTGAGTTCGGATAACGATTTGATGGAAGAATTTCTCAATGCGATTATTGCAGATTCTAAGAATTATATTGAGTGGAATACAGATAACGGTGTACAGAATTACATTGCAAGAGCATTACCTTCAGAACAATTTCTCATTACAATTAGCTGTACATTTCAGGATGTAGCAATTGATCGGGATTTGGATCAGATAAAAAAGATGACAACGGCATTACGGGAACGGATTTCTGATGATCGGATTGATAGTATTTATTCTATGACCGGAGAAGAGAAGGAACGAGAATTTGAGTCTCTGGCAAGAGATTTACATGATGTATGCATGGGAAATACGACAGAAGGAGAGCAGAAACAAAAGGAACAACGGACAGGTTCAGAGAATGCAGGCTCTGGAGTTTCTAAAGAGACGCTTTCGGATATGGTATCTTCTAAAACAGTGGGAAAGACGGAAAGCAAGCAGACGGTAAGACCGCATATTCCGGCACAGAAGCTGCTTTTTCAGAATTTTCGTAATCTTATTGATTTTTGTTCTCTTTTGAATGAAGATTACTTTATTTTGTCAAGTCTTTATAAAGACGCAGAGGAATATATTTTGCTGGTAGAATTTCCGATAGAGATGGATAACTCACAGATTATAACCTTTATGATTACAGCAGAAGAATATGGAGCAGAATGCTCCAATCAGCGGTTAGAGGGATATTATCTGTCAGAACATGCAAAGTTACTTATTAAGGATAAGGCGGTAGAAACACTTTATCGTATGAATTGATATCATGAATGAATGGAGTATTCTTGAATTTGCAGTAAGGAATACCGGAGTATTCTTAAATTTATGAGAAAGCAGAAATTATACATAACCAAATAAGAAGAATTATGATATACTAACAGGGAGTCGGTTGAAAAGCTGGTTCCTTGTTTTTTACAATAACTGTATTGCGTTTAAGTTTTACAGGAGAAGAGACATAGGATGAATAAGAGTAACTGTGAAAGAAAGGAACGAAGACAGATATGGATTTATCAGATGTAAGAAAGAATATTGACCGTGTAGACGGAGAGATTCGCAAACTTTTCGTAGAACGTATGACTCTGGCAGATCAGGTTGCCTGCATTAAAGCGAAAACGGAAGATAAGATTTATAAGCCGGACAGAGAAGAAGTCATTATTAAAAAACAGACAGAAGGAATAAAGCCGGAACTTGTAAAGGAATACACGGCGTTGATCAAGAGAATCATGGAAGTGAGCCGTAAGTATCAATATGGAAGGACACTGGAACTTCGTCAGTGTTTCCCATTTGAATATACAAGGATGCCTGCTGTAATTTTAAAACCTGCAATGGTAAAAGAAGAATTATATATTTGTGAAGATTATTCAAAAGATAAAGTGATTACGGTAGCTTCTTATGAGGAGGTAGCTACTTATATTAAAGAAGGTAAGGCAGATGCGGGAATCGGTATTATCGAGGAAGTCGGGATCGGAGTATCAGATGAGCTTCATAATCTGCTTGCAGAGAAAGATTTGTATATTACACATTGCAAGGTACAGGAAGATGCAGGGGTACGCCGTAAAGTTGTTACTTTTGTAGATAAGCTTGTTGTATTGCCGTCTCATAATCGTGTGAAGATTATGTTTGAATGTCCGAATCACAGTGGAAGTATCAGCAGTATTTTATCTATGATTTCGGATTATGGAGTGAATCTTACAGAAATCCATTCCCGCCCATTCTGGAAGGATAATAGTTGGAACTATAAGTTCTTTGCGGAGCTGGATGCCAATATTGATACAAAAGAAATACGTGCTTTATTATATCAGCTTTCCCAGGAGACAGAGTATTTAAAGATTCTTGGAAGCTATGCCTGCGAAGGAGATTTTTAGAAATGGATTTTTTACAAGAAAAAGTATTTGACAGGGAGCAATATGATACCTATGTTCGTCGAATTCATTATGATGACCGGGATGCAGTCATGTATGAAAAAATGCTCCATTTTCTTTTCTCTTATATCGTAGAAGAAAGAGGGATAGAAGACCGGCCGGGGCTTATGGAGGAATATATTCACTGGAATGAACAATTAATTGAGAAGTGCCTTTATCATTTGCCACATGATGTTCCGTATATCAATATTTGTCGTGCTTATCAATCCGTTGTATTGCTTTTATCGGGTAAGGTAGAAGAAGGAATAGAGCAGCTTAGAAAGATTGGAACAGAGAATTTTCAATATGACGGAAAAGCACCAAAAGCGATTATGACTCAGGATGGAACGGTTTATAAACCGGTATCAAAGCTATTTCTTTTATACAATTACGCAAAAGTTTTGAGGCAGATGGGAGATATAGAAGGTCTTGAAGCCTTCCGGAAGGAATTCCCTCATGCATTTACGGTTTATGGAGATGAGGAGCATACAGAACATGATTTGTTTTACAGACAGCAGGTAGAACAGTATAAAGATGTATTATTTTATCCGGTCTATCAGAGAGTTTATAAAGTGGGACGGGGACCACAGGATTTTTTTGTTTATTATAATGTAGAAAAATCAGTGCCGGTTTCACAGGCAATTTCAATTTAACAAACTAAGTAAGGATCTCTTTTCTTTAAGTATAAACGAAGGTCGGAGAGGAACTACTATATTTTATGGAGGAAAAACGAATGAAGGAATATTCATTAGGAACAAAATGCGTACAGGGAGGATATACACCAGGCAATGGTGAGCCAAGACAGATCCCAATCATACAGAGCACAACATTTAAGTATGAGACGAGTGAAGCGATGGGCCGTCTTTTTGATTTGGAGGAAGAGGGATATTTTTATTCCAGATTACAGAATCCGACAAATGATACCATTGCAAGAAAGATTTGCGAATTAGAAGGGGGAACGGCTGCAATGCTGACTTCTTCCGGTCAGGCGGCATCGTTTTATGCGGTATTTAATATTGCTTCCTGTGGAGATCATATTGTATCTTCTTCTTCTATTTATGGTGGAACATATAATCTTTTTGCTGTAACAATGAAAAGAATGGGAATTGATTTTACGTTTGTTTCCCCAGATTGTACAGAAGAAGAATTAAATGCAGCTTTCCAGCCAAATACAAAAGCAGTTTTTGGAGAGACGATAGCCAATCCGGCACTTACCGTATTAGATATTGAAAAGTTTGCAAAAGCGGCTCATGCACATGGAGTTCCTTTGATTATAGATAATACTTTTGCAACACCGGTAAATTGTCGTCCGTTTGAATGGGGAGCAGATATAGTTACCCATTCCACAACAAAATATATGGATGGTCATGCTGCAGGTTTAGGCGGCTGTATCGTAGATAGTGGAAATTTTGACTGGACGAAATATCCGGATAAATATCCAGGACTTTGTACACCGGATGACAGTTATCATGGCGTTATTTATACAGAGCGTTTTGGCATTGGCGGGGCATATATTACAAAGGCAACCGCACAGCTTATGAGAGATTTCGGGGCGATGCAGTCTCCACAGAATGCATTTATTTTAAATCTTGGTTTAGAGAGTCTTCATGTTCGCATGAAACGCCATTGTGAGAATGGACTGGCTGTTGCAAAGTTTTTACAGCAGCATGAAAAAGTTACCTATGTAAATTATTGCGGTCTTGAAGGTGATAAATATTATGAATTAGCTAAAAAGTATCTTCCAAATGGTTCTTGCGGTGTAGTAAGCTTTGGTGTAAAGGGTGGAAGAAAGGCAGCGGAGAATTTTATGAAGCATTTAAAAATCGCTGCGATTGAGACGCATGTTGCGGATGCTAGAACCTGTTGTTTACATCCGGCAAGTGCAACACATCGCCAGATGAATGATGAAGAGTTAGAAGCTTGCGGTGTAAAGCCAGATTTAATTCGTTATTCCTGTGGTTTGGAGAATGCAGAGGATTTAATTGCAGATCTTGCACAGGCATTAGAACAGATTTAAGTTTACAGATAAATTAGCTGGATATAGAAAAAGTGGTAGGATTATTGAAGCAAGATATGTAGATCAAGGCTCGATAATCCTACATTTTTTAGAAGAAAAAAGTAAAAAACTGGAATAACAAAAAATAAAAGAGCCTTATTTTGCACACATTTTAAATGTATAATGCTTTTTGTAACAAGTTGTTAACAAATAATATATATTTACACAATAATTAATGTGAGAGGAGTTTACAATTGAAATACAAAAAGACGATATTTACATTTTTGATGCTGTGTGGATTATTTATTCTTAGTAAACCAGTATCTGCAGCAAAGATTCCTGTAATTAGAGCAGGAAGGTCTACGAATTTAAAAGGAACGATTATTAACGTCAAATATAGTGGAACAGCGGTAACGATGGCGAATAGCTCTGCAGCTCCATCCATTAAGATTGGTTCTGATATTTATGTACCATGTAAGACACTTTTTTCCGATAATGGACTTCATGCTTCTTATACAGTAAAAGGCACGACGGTTACGTTAAGGCATGGAAAGCGTAAAGTTGTCTTTTATGCCAATAAGAAATATGCGAAGGTCAATGGGAAAAAGATGACATTAAAGGTTAAGCCGTATTTTGTTACATATAAAAAGAGTAATATAAGAGATCTTCTTGTTCCTGCAAAACAGGCGGCTTCTTTTTTGGGATTAAAATATACTTACAGTAATAATGCAAAGTTAGTGACACTTGGTGTTCGTAAAGGGATTGAAAATTCTGCAACACAAACAAGTAAGATAGCAAAAGCAAATTTTATCAGTAAGATAGGACCTCTTGCAAGAAGCAATTATAAGCGGACAGGAATTCTTGCATCGGTAACGATGGCACAGGCTATTTTGGAAAGTGGATGGGGACAGTCTGCGTTAGCGGAGAATGGAAATAATCTCTTTGGAATGAAAATAAGCTTGTCAGGTAATAACTGGTCAGGTTCTTCCTGGGATGGTGTGAATTATTATGCAAAGCAGACTTATGAGTATGGAAGCAGAGGAAGATATTCAATCAAGGCAAAATTCCGTAAATATTCCTGTGCGGAGGATTCCATTGAAGACCATTCTGCCTATCTCTTAGGTGCAAAGAATGGAAGCCGAAAAAGATATGCAGGAATTACAAAAACAAGAAGTTACAAAAAGCAGCTTCAGATTATAAAAAAAGGTGGATATGCAACATCTGGTTCCTATGTGAATGATTTGTGTAAAGTGATTCGTACATATAATCTTACAAGATGGGATAAGTAAAATTTATCTGACCGCTTCCCTGATGGATTCTGAATGATTACGAAAATATCTATAAAGACCTTATTTGACCCTGAGAGTAAATTATATTATAGTAAAAACAAGTTTATAATTTATAATAAGGAGGGATTCATCATGGAAGGTATGTTGGAGAGAATGGTTATTTTTATAGCCAAAATACATAATTATATTTTGACCTTGAATGATGCCTATGAGAAAAATTTTACAGACAAACAGTTACATTTTCTCGTAATCGGAATTGTAGGGATGTTAATTTTAATGGTAATTTACCCATTATTTAAACTTTTAAGCGAGAATCATATTCTTGTGATTGCATTTATTTATGTTTTTACAGTAATCGTAGTTATTACATTTGCAATCGAGATCGGACAAAAGATTTCCGGTACCGGAACTATGGACTTTGCAGATATTGTATTTGGACTTGCAGGATTTTTGTTGATGTTCGCAGTTTTTGCAGTTATTCGGGAGATTTGTCTTGCGATAGTCAATCTTTTTCGAAAGGTCAGAAGACATTAAACATATTTTATAAAGACAGTGAAAATACCAAACAGGGACTGAAACAATTTTTAAATATAAATATAATAGGCAGGTGGCAGAAATTCTATAATTACTACAGTATCATAGAGTTTCTGCTTCTTTTTTGTATGTTCATATTTTTTCCGATTTTTTTTCATAGATTTTTCAGAAAATTAGTGTATGATATAAAAGAAAAGAAAAATAAGCAAAAAAGAGGGAGGCTTTTTCATGGATAAATTAAAAATAATGGTCGTAGATGATGAGAGCAGAATGAGAAAACTGGTGAAGGATTTTCTTAAAAAGAAAGACTTTGAAGTTGTAGAGGCCGGGGACGGCGAAGAAGCTTTAGATCTTTTTTTTAAGGATAAAAACATTAGTCTGATTATCTGTGATGTTATGATGCCGAAAATTAACGGTTTTGATGTGGTAAAAGAAATTCGTCAGTATTCACAGGTTCCTATCATTATGCTGACAGCAAAAGGTGAGGAGAACGATGAACTGAATGGATTTGATCTTGGAGTAGATGAATATATTTCAAAGCCATTTAGTCCAAAGATTTTAGTTGCCAGAGTAGAGGCAATTTTGCGAAGGAGTAATAATCTTTCCACAGGAGAAGTGCTTAAAGCAGGTGGCATTGAATTGGACATTGCAGCACATGAGGTAAGAATCGATGGTAAGGAAATTACATTAAGCTTCAAGGAGTTTGAACTGCTTAATTATTTTGTAGTGAATCAGGGTGTGGCACTTTCCAGAGAAAAGATTCTTAATAATGTGTGGAACTATGACTATTTTGGAGATGCCAGAACGATTGATACTCATGTAAAGAAGCTCCGCAGTAAGTTAGGTGATAAGGGAGAATATATTAAGACTATCTGGGGAATGGGTTATAAGTTTGAAGTAGATTGATTAGGAGCATAGCATGAGAAATTCGATACGATTTAAGATGACCTCCATTTTGATATTGATTGTCGGATGGGTAATTATATTTACATGGTTTCTGAATAACACATTTGCAGAAAAATACTATGTATCCTCTGAAAAGACATCTATAGTAGAAACCTTTAATAAAGTGAAAAAAATTTTAAAAGATGAAGAAAATCAGGATGTTATTGATGAGGAAATGGAACAGATTTCCAATAAAACAAACATTAAGATGATGATTGCACAATCAAGTAATTATTATTACAATCAAAATGTTATATTCAGCAATCTGATAGATGGAAGTAAAACTTATGAAGAGATTCTTGGATATCTAGATCAAATTCGAAGTCAGGTCATACTTGGCAACGGGGGAGAGTATTTTAAAAGTAATGATGAAAAGAGTATTTTTCCGTGGAAGAATAAACAAGATAACAATCTTGACACTTTAATTAACAAAGGATATTTCGTAACACAGTTAAAAGATCAGGCAAGTAGACAAAATGGTATTTATCTCTTTGGTTTTACAGATAATAATTACCTGATTGCGATGCGAGTGTCAATTGAAGGAATACAGGCAAGTGCGAATATCAGCAGCCGATTTATGACTTATATTGGAATGATAGGTATTTTGCTGGGAAGTTTAGTGATCTTTATTTTTTCATCTAATTTTACTAAGCCGATTAAAGATATGGCATCTGTTGCAAACCGTATGGCGAATCTTGATTTTGATGCGAAGGTTGAGGTCACACAGGATGACGAGCTGGGAGAGCTGGGCAATTCTATGAATCAGTTGTCAGAAAAGCTGGAATCGACGATAGCGGATTTGAAGGCTGCGAATATAGAATTAAAAAAAGATATTGAAAAAAAAGAAAAGATAGATGATATGCGAAAAGAATTCCTTTCGCATGTCAGCCATGAGTTAAAAACTCCGATTGCTTTGATTCAAGGTTATGCAGAAGGATTAAAAGAAAATATCACGGATGATGAAGAAAGTAAAGATTTTTATTGTGAGGTCATTGCAGATGAGGCAAAGAAAATGAATGCGATGGTGAAAAAACTTTTAACTCTTAATCAGATTGAATTTGGCAATAATCAGCTCAGTATGCAACGCTTTGACGTATGCCAGATGATTCAGAATAAGATCAATTCCTCACAGATTCTTTTCAAAAAGAAAAATAACACGGTTATTTTTGAAGAAAAAGGTCCGGTATATGCATGGGCTGATGAACTTATGATAGAAGAAGTGTTCAGTAATTATCTTTCAAATGCCTTAAATCATGTTTATGAGAATGGAGAGATTCGTATATGGTTTGAACGTATGGACAGTAATCTTCGTATCCATGTTTATAACGATGGTAACCGCATTCCGGAAGAGGAACTTAATAAATTATGGATTAAGTTCTATAAAGTTGATAAAGCACGAACGAGAGAGTATGGCGGTAACGGCATCGGTCTTTCTATCGTTGCGGCAACAATGAAAGCACACGGAAAGGATTTTGGTGTGTTAAATAAGGAAAATGGGGTAGATTTTTATTTCGATTTAGATGCAAAAATTAAATCCTGATTTGAAGAGGTGACGGACGAAAAAGAAAAAAGAAATACTGGTAAAATGTGTCAGTAGTCGCTGCGTGAAGA
>CAKREJ010000068.1 GCA_934317185.1 uncultured Anaerobutyricum sp.
TTTTGCAATACGTGAAATTGTATAACATTTAAGCCGGAATTTTATAAAAAACTGTTTTATTTGCCACGTTGACAAAACTGCGTTTATTTGCTAACATAATTTACTAATATTAGCTATATTTTTTAATCAATTATTCAAGGATGGAAAGGAAGAAAACGATGGGAAAAATCATTAAAGAAGCGATTACATTTGATGATGTATTATTAGTTCCAGGATATTCAGAAGTTATCCCGAATGAAGTTAATCTGGAGACAAAGCTTACAAATAAGATTAAATTAAATATTCCATTTATGAGTGCCAGCATGGATACAGTTACAGAGCATCAGATGGCGATTGCAATGGCACGTCAGGGAGGAATTGGTATTATTCATAAGAATATGTCCATTGAAGCCCAGGCAGAAGAAGTAGATAAGGTAAAACGTTCAGAGAATGGTGTTATTACTGATCCTTTCTATCTATCCCCGGAACATACTTTACAGCAGGCAGAAGACCTGATGGCGAAGTTCCGTATTTCAGGTGTTCCGATTACTGAGAACGGTAAGTTAGTCGGAATTATTACAAATCGTGACTTGAAGTTTGAGACAAACTTTAATAAGAAGATCAAAGAATCTATGACTTCCGAAGGTTTAGTTACCGCAAAAGAAGGAATTACATTAGAAGAGGCAAAGCAGATTCTCGGTAAAGCAAGAAAAGAGAAGTTACCTATTGTAGATGATAACTTTAATTTGAAAGGTTTAATCACAATTAAGGATATTGAGAAACAGATTCGTTATCCATACTCCGCTAAAGACAGCAACGGACGTCTTCTCTGTGGTGCGGCAGTAGGATGTACACCGGATATTTTAAACCGTGTAGATGAGCTTGTGAAGTCTCACGTAGACGTTATCGTTATTGATACAGCACATGGTCATTCTGCTAACGTATTAAAGACATTTGCTTTAGTAAAAGAGAAGTATCCTGATTTACAGGTTATCGCAGGTAATATCGCAACAGCAGAAGGAACAAAGGCCATGATCGAATGTGGTGTTGATGCTGTTAAGGTAGGAATCGGACCTGGTTCTATCTGTACAACTCGTGTCGTTGCAGGTATCGGTGTTCCTCAGGTTACGGCTGTTATGGATTGCTATGAGATGGCAGATAAATATAACATTCCAATTATTGCAGATGGTGGAATTAAGTTCTCCGGTGATGTTACAAAGGCTATCGCAGCAGGAGCGAATGTTGTTATGCTTGGTGGACTTCTTGCAGGTTGTGATGAGAGTCCGGGAGAGTTTGAATTATATCAGGGAAGAAAATATAAAGTATATCGTGGAATGGGCTCACTGGCAGCTATGGAGAACGGAAGTAAAGACCGTTACTTCCAGGCTAATGCGAAGAAGTTAGTACCGGAAGGTGTAGAAGGTCGTGTGGCTTATAAGGGTAAAGTGGAAGATACCATCTTCCAGCTTGTTGGAGGATTACGTTCCGGTATGGGATATTGTGGAGCAAAGACCATTCAGGAATTAAAAGAAAAAGGACAGTTTGTAAAGATTACAGCAGCTTCCTTAAAAGAGAGTCATCCTCATGATATTCATATCACAAAAGAGGCACCAAACTATAGTGTAGAATAATAAGAACGCAAAGGGCTGCGCAGATGGGGGTAATCTTCATCTGTGCAGTTCTTTTTTGTTTAAAGAATTCTATGTAGAAAGAGGTGGTTGGATGTTTTTTTCCAGAGACCGGAAACAGATCTGGATGAATAATAAAGTGAGGAAAAGAAAAAAGTCTGGGAAAAAACGAAAAGGAAAGAAAAAGACAGCAAATAGAAAGCAATTAATCATTACGGTTTTTCTTTTGGCAGTATTTGTTTCTGTTTTACATAATAATTTTTTATGGATGACGAATAAAGTGACAGGAATTTCCGAGAATCAGGAGAAAGGAGAGATTTCCGGTCAGCGGATACTTCCTGCGGAGGATGGGATTTGTGGAAGACCGGAGATTATCGAAGATTTTTTAGACAAGAATCCGTATAGCAGAAGTGGGATTGTACTTAAGAAAGTAAAAGGTGTTGTTATTCATTATGTTGAAAACCCCGGCAGTACGGCAAAGGAGAACAGAGATTATTTTAATAATCTTCAAAATACCCATCTTACAAAGGCAAGTAGTCATTATATTGTTGGATTGGACGGAGAGATTATTCAGTGTATTCCACAAAGTGAGATTTCCTATGCATCAAATAACAGAAATAAGGATACGATTTCTATTGAATGTTGTCATCCGAAGAAGAATGGGAAGTTTAATGAGAAAACTTATGACTCGGTAGTGCATCTGACGGCGTGGATTTGCAAGATGTATGGATTATCTTCCAAAAATGTGATTCGTCATTATGATGTTACTGGTAAAATGTGTCCCAAATATTATGTAAAACATGGGCAAGCATGGAAAGAATTTTGCAATAAAGTGCAGGAATGTCTGGAAAAAGATTGATTATAATAGAAAAATGAGATATGATAAAGAAACGTGAGCATTTATACCCGTAAATATTCGAATTGTTAATTTGCAGGAAATGATGTATGTTAATTCATAAAGAGTATAAAGGCTAGAAGAAAAAGGAAAGGGATGAAACAATGAGTTATAAAGTAGGTGTAATCCGAGGAGACGGAATTGGTCCGGAAATCGTGGCAGAGGCACTTAAAGTATTAGATAAAGTGGCAGAGAAATATAACGAGAAGTTTGATTACACAGATATTCTTCTTGGTGGGGCATCTATTGATGCAACGGGAAAGCCTCTTACAGAAGAAGCTTTAGAGACAGCAAAAAGCTGTGATGCTGTACTGATGGGATCTATCGGTGGTAATACAACAACTTCTCCATGGTATAAGCTTCCGGCGAATTTAAGACCCGAAGCAGGACTCCTTGCTATCCGTAAAGGACTTGGATTATTTGCAAATATGAGACCGGCATATCTTTATGAAGAGTTAAAAGATGCCTGCCCATTAAGAGAAGATATTATCGGAGATGGATTTGATCTTGTTGTTATGAGAGAACTGACAGGTGGTCTTTATTTTGGAGAAAGAAAGACATTTGAAGAAGATGGCATGACAAAGGCTGTAGATACACTTACATACAGCGAAGAAGAGATTCGTCGTATAGCTGTTCGTGGTTTTGATATTGCCATGAAGAGAAGAAAGAAAGTAACAAGTGTAGATAAAGCGAACGTATTGGATTCTTCCCGCTTATGGAGAAAGGTTGTTAATGAAGTAGCCCAGGATTATCCGGAAGTAGAATTGGAGCATATGTTAGTTGATAACTGTGCCATGCAGTTAGTCAGAGACCCTAAGCAGTTTGATGTAATTCTTACAGAGAATATGTTTGGAGACATTTTATCTGATGAGGCAAGTATGGTAACCGGTTCTATCGGAATGTTATCTTCTGCAAGCTTAAAAGAAGGAAGCTTCGGATTATATGAGCCAAGTCATGGTTCTGCACCGGATATTGCAGGACAGGATATTGCTAATCCGATCGCAACTATTCTTTCTGCGTCTATGCTTCTTCGTTATTCCTTCAATATGGACGAGGCAGCCGATGCTGTAGATAATGCAGTAAAGCAGGTATTAAAGGATGGATACCGTACAGTAGACATCATGTCTGACGGAATGACAAAGGTTGGATGTAAAGAGATGGGAACACTTATCGTAGAACGCATTTAAAACTTGGAGGTTAATTATGAATAGTGATCATGTAAAAAAAGGAATGCAGCAGGCACCACACCGTTCCCTGTTTAATGCATTAGGATATACAAAAGAAGAGATGGAAAGACCATTAGTAGGTATCGTAAGTTCTTATAATGAGATTGTACCGGGACATATGAACCTTGATAAGATTACACAGGCAGTAAAGATGGGAGTTGCTATGGCCGGTGGTACACCGGTTGTATTTCCTGCTATTGCTGTTTGTGATGGTATTGCAATGGGACATACCGGAATGAAGTATTCTTTAGTAACAAGAGAACTGATCGCAGATTCTACAGAATGTATGGCAAAGGCACATCAGTTTGATGCGTTAGTTATGATTCCTAACTGTGATAAAAATGTACCGGGGCTGTTAATGGCGGCAGCACGTATTAATGTTCCGACTGTTTTTGTAAGTGGTGGTCCAATGTTAGCCGGACATGTTGACGGAAGAAAGAGAAGTCTTTCCTCTATGTTTGAGGCAGTAGGTGCTTATGAAGCCGGTAAAATGACAGCAGAGAAGGTAGAGGAGTATGTTAATAAAGTATGTCCTACCTGTGGTTCCTGCTCCGGTATGTATACAGCGAACTCTATGAACTGTATGACTGAGGTTCTTGGTATGGGACTTCAGGGTAACGGTACAATTCCGGCAGTATATTCCGAAAGAATCCGTCTTGCAAAACATGCAGGTATGAAGGTTATGGAATTATTAAAGAATAATGTACGTCCAAGTGATATTATGACAAAGAAAGCTTTCTTAAACTGCTTAACTGTAGATATGGCTCTTGGATGTTCAACAAATACAATGCTTCACCTTCCTGCGATTGCACATGAAGCAGGCGTAGAACTGAATATGGATATTGCTAACGAGATCAGTGCAAAGACACCAAACCTTTGCCATCTTGCACCGGCTGGTCCTACTTATATGGAAGACTTAAATGAAGCTGGCGGTGTATACGCTGTTATGAATGAACTTAGTAAAAAGGGACTTCTTTATGAAGATCAGATTACAGTAACAGGAAAGACGGTAGGAGAGAACATCAAAGATGTGCATAACTTAAATCCTGAAGTTATCCGTCCGATTGATAACCCATATATGGCACAGGGTGGAATCGCAGTACTGAAAGGAAATATTGCACCGGATACCGGTATCGTAAAACAGTCTGCAGTTGTTCCTGAGATGATGGTACATGAAGGTCCGGCAAGAGTTTTTGACTGCGAGGAAGATGCGATTAAAGCAATTAAAGGTGGAGATATTGTTCCCGGTGATGTTGTTGTTATTCGCTATGAAGGACCAAAGGGTGGCCCTGGAATGAGAGAAATGTTAAATCCTACATCGGCAATCGCAGGAATGGGACTTGGAGATTCTGTTGCTTTAATTACGGACGGACGTTTCTCCGGTGCATCCAGAGGGGCTTCTATCGGACATGTATCCCCTGAAGCGGCTGTTGGTGGACCGATTGCTTTAATTGAAGAGGGAGATATTATTAAGATAGATATTCCAAACAATAGCTTAAATGTAGATGTTTCTGATGAAGAATTAGCAAAGAGAAGAGAAAAATGGCAGCCAAGAGACCCTAAGATTACAGACGGTTATCTTCGTCGTTATGCTGCTCTTGTTACTTCTGGAAACAGAGGAGCAGTTTTAGATGTAGACCAGTTAAAATAATTGGAAAGGGTAATTTTATAATGAAGCAGGTTCTTAATGGTTCAGAAATTGTATTAGAATGTTTAAAGGAGCAGGGGGTAGACACGGTTTTTGGTTATCCGGGTGGAGCAATTTTAAATATTTATGATGAATTATATAAACAAAGTGATAAAATCCATCACGTTCTCACTTCTCACGAGCAGGGAGCTTCCCATGCGGCAGATGGCTATGCCAGAGCAACAGGAAAAGTAGGAGTATGCATGGCTACGTCCGGTCCGGGGGCAACAAATCTTGTGACTGGACTGGCAACCGCTTATATGGATTCTATTCCGGTTGTGGCGATTACAGCAAATGTTGGTGTAAGTCTTCTTGGAAAGGATTCTTTTCAGGAGATCGATATCAAGGGTGTGACAATGCCGGTTACAAAGCATAATTATATCGTAAAAGATATTGAAAAGCTTGCAGATACGATTCGTGAGGCTTTTCAGATCGCACAGTCAGGAAGAAAGGGTCCGGTTTTAGTAGATATTACAAAGGATGTTACGGCGGCAAAAACTTACTTTGAATCAGTAACTCCGGCAGTAATTCATCCGGTTTGCGATACAATCAAGGAAAAGAGTGTAAAGGAAGCAATCGAGATGATCGAGTCAGCAAAACAGCCCTATGTTCTTCTTGGTGGAGGTTGTGTTTTGTCTGATGCCAGTGAGCAGGTTCGGGAGTTTGTTGGAAAGATTAATGCACCGGTCTGTGATACACTTATGGGAAAGGGTACTTTCCCGGGAGAAGATCCGGCATATACCGGAATGCTTGGAATGCATGGAACCAAAACATCTAATATTGGAGTATCAAAAGCAGATTTATTGATTGCGATCGGTACACGTTTCAGTGATCGTGTCTATGGTAATGCTAAAACCTTTGCCAGTCATGCCAAGATTATTCAGATTGATATTGATCCGGCAGAAGTAAATAAAAATATTTTAATTGACGTACCAATTATAGGTGATGTAAAAGCAGTGCTCACTATTTTAAACCGAAGGATTAAACAGCAGCATCACGAAGAATGGATGAAAGAAATTCAGGATATGAAGGAAAAATATCCGATGACTTACCATCAGGAACGTCTTTCCGGCCCGGGACTTATCGAGAAGATTTATGAAATTACAAAAGGAAATGCGATCATTACAACAGAGGTTGGTCAGCATCAGATGTGGGCTGCTCAGTATTACAAATATAAATCTCCTCGTCAGTTCCTTACTTCAGGAGGACTTGGAACAATGGGTTATGGACTTGGTGCTGCGATCGGTGCCAAGTGTGGCTGTTCGGATAAGGTTGTTGTCAATATTGCAGGAGATGGATGTTTCCGTATGAATATGAATGAGATTGCAACAGCAACCCGTTCTGAGATTCCGGTAATTGAAGTAGTAGTCAATAATCATGTTCTTGGCATGGTTCGCCAATGGCAGAATCTTTTCTATGGTCAGCGTTATTCTTCCACGACTCTCTATGACAAGGTTGACTTTGTAAAGCTTGCAGAAGCAATGGGATCAAAGGCAAAGCGAGTAGAGACAATTGAAGAATTTGAGGCGGCATTCAAGGAAGCGGTTGCGTCTAATGAACCATATTTACTGGACTGTATCATCGACAGCGATGATAAAGTGTGGCCAATGGTAGCACCGGGTGGTTCGATCAGTGATGCTTTCAATGAAGAAGATTTAGAAAAGAAAAAGAGTGAATTAAAATAAGAAAGGAAGATATATAATGTTTCAGTATAAATGCTTAAATCCGATTTCTGCATGCGGAATTTCTTTATTTACAGAAGAATATAAACAGGTGGAAGAATTACAGGAGGCAGATGCAGTATTAGTAAGAAGTGCTGCAATGCATGACATGCAGGAGGTCCCTAATCTTTTAGCCGTTGCAAGAGCAGGTGCCGGCGTAAACAATATTCCTGTTGCAGATTATTCTGATAAAGGAATTGTTGTATTTAATACACCGGGAGCGAATGCAAACGGAGTAAAAGAAATGGTTATTGCGGGAATGTTATTAGCATCCCGTGATTTGATCGGTGGTAATAAATGGGTAGAAGAGAATAAAGAAGACCCAAACATTACAAAAGCAATGGAAAAAGCAAAAAAAGCTTTCGCAGGAAGAGAAATCCAGAATAAAAAGATTGGTGTTATCGGTCTTGGAGCAATCGGTGTTCTTGTAGCCAATGCAGCACACAATCTGAACATGGAAGTTTATGGATATGATCCATTCTTATCTGTAAAGTCTGCATGGAATTTATCAAGAGCAGTACATCATGTATCTTCTATTGATGAGATTTTTGAAAACTGTGATTTCATCACAATTCATGTTCCACTGTTAGACAGTACAAAGAACATGATCAGTGCAGAAGGCATTGCAAAGATGAAAAAAGATGCAGTTATTTTAAACTTTGCACGTAACGGTCTTGTAGACGAAGATGCTTTAGTAGCTGCATTAGAGAATGGCAAGCTGGCACATTATGTAACAGACTTCCCTACACCAAAGGTAGCCGGAGTAGATGGAGTTATCGCCTTCCCTCATCTTGGAGCTTCTACAGAAGAATCAGAAGATAACTGTGCAGAGATGGCAGTAGACCAGCTTATGGATTATCTGGAGAATGGTAATATTACAAACTCTGTAAATTATCCAAATACACAGCTTGGCGTATGCCAGACACAGGGACGTATTTCTATTTTACATAGAAATATTCCAAATATGCTTACTCGTTTCACAGGGGCATTTGCAAAAGATAACATTAATATTACAGAAATGAGTAACAAGACAAAAGGCGATTATGCATATGCGATTTTTGACGTGGATTCTGAGATTACAGAAGAATCTGTACAGCATATCGCAGATATTGAAGGCGTACTCAAAGTAAGAGTTATCAAATAAACATCAGATAAACATAAATAGAAAATAAACATAGAAAGGTGTCATAGGAAAATGGATCAGAAATTAAAAGTAGGTATCCTTGGCGGTACAGGAATGGTAGGACAGAGATTTATCTCTCT
>CAKREJ010000069.1 GCA_934317185.1 uncultured Anaerobutyricum sp.
GGAGCAGACTTATGTGCCAAACAGGAAGCAGAGGACTTCTTAAAAGAAGTACCGGAAGAACTTCCATTTATGGCAACATCCTGTTGTCCGGCTTGGTCTGTAATGGCTAAGAAACTCTTCCCAGAGTATGCAAACTGTGTATCTATGGCATTAACACCAATGACATTGACAGCAAGATTGATTAAAAATCATACGCCAGATGCCAAAGTCGTATTTATTGGACCTTGTGCAGCGAAAAAGCTTGAAGCGATGAGAAGAACTGTTCGAAGTGAAGTGGATTTTGTACTTACCTTTGAGGAAATGAGCGGAATCTTCGCCGCAAAAGATTTAGATCTTGAAAATATGCATGAGGATGTAGATGGTGTCAACGATGTATCTACAGACGGAAGAAACTTTGCCGTATCCGGTGGAGTAGCACAGGCTGTAGTTGATGTAATCAAGAAAGAATATCCAGATAAAGAAATCAAAGTAGCTAATGCGGAAGGCTTAGAAGAATGTCGTAAACTTATGATGATGGCATCTAAGGGTAAATATAACGGCTATCTCTTAGAGGGTATGGCATGTCCGGGTGGTTGTGTAGCCGGAGCCGGAACAATGCAGCCAATTAAGAAGTCTCAGGGGGCTGTAAAGATTTATGCTACAAAAGCGAACCATAAAGTAGCAACAGAGACAGAATACGTAAAAGAGTTAGATAAATTAGTAGATTAATTCTAATTACAGGATTGATGAAATAAACAGATGAGCCACCGAAATCTGTAACATACAAAATATTTTGTATGTTACAGGTCTGGGTGGCTTTGTGCATTATGCCACAATTAAATAACTTCTGACTCTCCAACAGCCACTGTCAGAAAGATGGAAAGCCGGTATCTCCTATTTGTTGTCTCGGAGCAAAGGTTGGATGCGAGCGTTTAAGCGAACATTCAACCTGTCGCGACTAAAGTCACAAATAGGAGATACCGGCTTTCCATGTTTCGTCAATTTTTGCCTGCGGCAACTCAGAAATTTAGCTTGAAAAATCTATTTTGGTGGTGTATAATGGGAAGAACAAATGTTTGCACATTGGATTATGCTTGCATCTCATTAGAGATTGAGGTAAGATATTAAGTTGGAATGTCTGTCGGACATTCCAATATTGTTTGAGAAAAGATATAATTATCAGGAGTATATAGTGATGGAGAATATAACAATTAGAGATATCGTGAAGGCTGTTGACGGACAGCTTTTATGTGGAGATGAGAATAAAGCAATTAAGGAATTTTCAATTGATTCCCGTTTGGGAAGCGAGGACAGTATTTTCGTACCAATCATTGGAGAGCGAGTAGATGCTCATAAGTTTATTGATGGAGCACTTAAGATTAACGGTGCGACTTTTACATCAGAACATGACAAGCCATTAGAGGGATTCGAGGATAAGCCGTGGATTAAGGTAGATAATACTGTAGAGGCGATGCAGAAGGTTGGAACTTTCTACAGAAATCGCATGAATCTTCCGGTTGTTGCAGTTACGGGAAGTGTTGGAAAGACAACAACAAGAGAGATGATCAGTACAGCGTTAGCTTCCCAGAAGAAAGTATTTCAGACAATTGGCAATCAGAACAGCCAGATTGGTGTGCCTTTAACATTATCTCATCTTACAAAGGAGGATGAGATTGCTGTTCTTGAGATTGGCATGAGCGAGAGAGGACAGATAGAGAAGCTTACGAATATGATTCGTCCGAATGTTGCAGTAGTTACGATGATCGGAGTAAGCCATATTGCACAGTTAAAGACACAGGAGAATATCTGTCTTGAGAAGATGGATATCGTAAAGGGACTTCCGAAAGATGGAATGGTCTTTTTAAATGGAGATGATAAATTTCTTGTACCATATCGTGGCAAGCTCTCCCACAAGACATTTTTCTATGGAATGAACAAGGCTTGTGATTACAGAGCAGAGGACGTGAAGGTAAGAGACGGTCAGACACTTTTCCATTTCTTCTATAAAAAAGGGGAAGAAGTAAGAGATATGGAGGTTGTTCTTGGAACAATGGGTGAGCATAATGTGCGTAATGCACTAGTTGCATTGGGAGTTGCTCATCAGATGGGACTTGATATGGAAGTGGCAGCGAAGGCACTTACTACATTTCACGGGCAACGTCAGCAGATGCATGTATTAAAGAGCTGTACTTTGATTGATGATACATATAATGCAAGTCCGGATTCCATGAAGGCGAGTATTTCAGTGCTATCTTCTATGGAAGGGGTAAAGGGAAGACGAATCGCAGCACTGGCAGATATGCTTGAACTTGGAGAGAAAGAACGAGAATATCATTATGAGGTTGGTCAGTTCATTGCCGGAACACAGGTAGATGAGGTTGTTGCATATGGTGAACTTTCTGAAGAGATTTTAAAAGGTGTTGAGGATAATACGACAAGAATTACCGTAAAGCATTTTGAAACAAGGGATGAATTGAAGAACTATCTTTTAACTTATGTGCATCCAGAGGACGTACTTTTATTAAAAGCTTCGAATGGAATGAAGTTAAAAGAAATCGCAGAAGCTTTTATACGCAATGAGTAGAACATGAAAATACTAAGAGTATAGAAGATAAATGAACATATAATAAAAGGGAGCTTTACAGATGAAGATATATTTGATGAGACATGGTGAGACAAAGTGGAATAAACGTAGTAAGCTTCAGGGACAGGTGGATATTCCTCTGGCACAGGAGGGGATTGAACAGGCAGAAGTGACAGCAGAAGGAATGAAGGAACTTCCGTTTGATCATATTTTTTCAAGTCCGTTAAAAAGAGCATATAAAACGGCACAGATTATCCGTGGGGAACGGCAGGTAGAGATTGTTCGTGATGAACGTCTAAAGGAGATGAGCTTTGGAACTTCGGAGGGTAAATGTGTCGGAAAGATTATGGAGAATCCGGCGATGACACGCTATCAGAGATTCCGTCTTGATCCGGAACATTTTCGTCCGGCAAAGTATGGAGAGTATTTTCAGGATGTATTAAAGCGAACAGATGAATTTTTTAAAGAAGAGATTGTTCCGCTTGAAGGAAAAGCTGAGAACATTCTTATTGTGGCACATGGATGCGTTGTTAGAAGTTTTATTCTTAATTTTACAAAGCGTCCGCTCAGCCAGTTCTGGAAGACACCTTTTGGAAAAAACTGTTCTTCCGCTGCTTTTGAATATAAAAATGGTGAAATAAATATGCTTTATGAGAATAAATTATACTATGATACAGATTGTCCGGACTGGCAGCAACAGATTCCTTCTTATAAGAAAGGACGGACGAAGTAAGAACGAAGATACCACTAAGTAGTATTTTTGAAACAAAGGGATGGAAAGAAGAAAGATTTGTAAATCATAAAAAATATATATGATTTATAAAGAAGAGTCTAAAGAAATGATTGGTTAGAATGGATTTGTGAGGTATTTATGGAACAGCAGATGACATATAATGCGAATAGTATTGCGGTTCTGGAGGGACTTGAAGCAGTAAGAAAGCGTCCGGGAATGTATATCGGAAGTGTTTCTACCAGAGGATTGAATCATCTTATTTATGAGATTGTAGATAATGCAGTAGATGAGCATCTGGCAGGATATTGCAGTAATATTCAGGTGATTCTCGAAGAGGACGGAACGGCAACGATTCAGGATAACGGACGAGGTATCCCTACAGGGATTAATAGCAAGACTGGGATTCCGGCAGTAGAGATGGTATTTACCATGCTCCATGCTGGAGGTAAGTTTGGTACCGGAGGTTATAAGATTTCCGGCGGACTGCACGGTGTGGGAGCTTCGGTGGTGAATGCTTTGTCTGTATGGCTTGAGGTTAAGGTACGTTCAGATGGCATGGTATATCAGCAGATGTATGAACGTGGTAAGGCAGTTGCCCCATTGGAAGTTATCGGTAAATGCAGAAAAGGTGATACAGGAACGACAGTTACTTTTTTACCAGATGGAGAAATATTTGATAAAACATACTTTAAGGCGGAATCCATTAAAAGCAGATTACATGAAACTGCTTATCTGAATCCAGGTTTGTCTATTTCTTTTGAGAATAGAAGACCGGGAGAAGAGGAAACCGTCCTTTTTCATGAAGAAGAAGGAATAAAGGCTTATGTCAGAGACTTGAATAAAGGAAAGCCGGTAGTTGGTGAGATCGTTTATTTTAAGAAAAAGGTAGATGACATAGAGGTAGAGGCCGCTTTTCAATATGTAGATGAATTTCAGGAAACCATTATGGGATTTTGTAATAATATATGTACGATGGAAGGTGGAACACATATTACCGGATTTAAGACAAAGTTTACTTCTGTTATGAACCAGTATGCGAGAGAACTTGGTATTTTGAAGGAAAAGGATAAGAATTTTACCGGTGCAGATGTGCGTAATGGTATGACAGCCGTTCTTTCCATTAAGCATAAGGATCCGAGGTTTGAAGGGCAGACAAAGACAAAGCTGGATAATCCTGATGCGGGAAAGGCTGTCAGTGAAGTTTTAGGAGAAGAACTGCCATTATATTATGACAGGAATCTGGAAGAATTAAAAAAGGTGATTGCCTGTGCGGAAAAGTCTGCGAAGATTCGAAAAGCAGAGGAGAGAGCAAGAACAAACCTCATTTCGAAGTCGAAATTTTCTATTGATACGAATGGAAAGCTTGCTAACTGTGAGAGCCGAAATCCAGAGGAGTGCGAGGTTTTTATCGTGGAGGGAGATTCTGCCGGTGGTTCTGCAAAGACAGCGAGAAATCGCCGGACACAGGCGATATTACCGATTCGTGGAAAGATTCTTAACGTAGAAAAAGCTTCTATGGATAAGGTACTGGCTAACGCAGAGATTAAGACGATGATTCATACTTTTGGCTGTGGATTTTCAGAAGGTTATGGTAATGACTTTGATATTTCAAAGTTAAAGTATCATAAGATTGTCATTATGACAGATGCCGATGTAGACGGGGCACATATTGCAACATTGCTGCTTACATTTTTCTACCGTTTTATGCCAGATCTCATTCATCAGGGACATGTATATCTGGCAACACCACCGCTTTATAAAGCGATTCCGAAGCGTGGAAGGGAAGAGTATCTTTATGATGACCGTGCATTGGATAATTACAGAAAGAACCACAAAGGAAACTTTACTTTGCAGCGATTCAAAGGTCTTGGTGAGATGGATGCAGAGCAGCTCTGGGAGACGACGCTAAATCCACAGACACGCATCTTAAAGCAGGTAGAGATTGAGGATGGAAGACTTGCTTCAGAAGTGACTTCTATGTTAATGGGAAGTGAAGTTCCACCAAGAAGAGAGTTTATTCATGCACATGCACAGGATGCAGATTTGGATTTATAATACGCACGAGAGTCGTGTTACTTACAAATAAAATATATAGTTTGTTATTGAAGATTATGATGAAGTAAAACAGGTTAAGAAACGGAGAAAGATATGTCTGAACAGATTATAAAAACAGAGTTTTCGGATATTATGCAGAAATCTTATATTGATTATGCAATGAGTGTTATCTGTCAGCGTGCTCTGCCTGATGTACGGGATGGTTTAAAGCCGGTACAGCGAAGAGTGTTGTATGCGATGCAGGAATTAGGACTTTCTGCGGATAAGCCACACCGTAAGTCAGCACGTATTGTCGGAGATACGATGGGTAAATATCACCCGCATGGTGACAGTTCAATATATGAAGCGTTAGTAGTAATGGAACAGGACTTTAAAAAAGGTATGCCGCTTGTAGACGGTCATGGTAATTTTGGTTCTATTGAAGGTGACGGAGCGGCTGCCATGCGTTATACAGAAGCTAAGCTTCAGAAATTTACTCAGGAAGTCTATCTTGCAGATATGGATAAGAATGTTGTTGACTTCCAGGCAAACTTTGATGAAACAGAGAAGGAGCCGGTAGTCCTTCCCGTTCGTATCCCGAATCTTTTGATTAATGGTGCGGAGGGAATTGCTGTCGGTATGACAACGAGTATTCCACCACATAATCTTTCTGAAGTAGTAGACGGCGTGAAAGCCTATATGGATAATCCGGATATTACGACAGAAGAATTGATGGAATATGTGAAAGGACCGGACTTTCCAACTGGTGGAATCGTAGTAAATCAGAAAGAATTAAAGAATATTTATGAGACTGGCAGCGGAAAGATGAAGCTTCGTGGAAAGGTTCATTTTGAAAAGGCGAAAAAACGTTCTGAAAGAGACAAGCTTGTAATAACAGAGATTCCATACACAATGATCGGTGCCAATATCAGCAAGTTTATTTCTGATGTAGTAGGTCTGATTGAGAATAAAACAACAGGAGATATTGTTGATGTTTCCAATGAATCTTCCAAAGAAGGGATTCGGATTGTTTTGGAGCTTCGCAGGAATGCAGATGTGGAGAGACTTGAGAATCTTCTTTATAAAAAGACAAGATTAGAAGATACATTTGGGGTAAATATGCTTGCTATCGCAAATGGAAGACCGGAGCTTTTAAGCCTTAAGGATATCATCAGCTATCACACAAAGTTTCATTATGAAGTTCTGACAAGAAAGTATGAGACACTTCTGAAAAAAGAATTAGAACAAAAAGAAATAAAAGAAGGCTTGATTAAAGCTTGTGATATTATTGATCTGATCATAGAGATTCTTCGTGGAAGTAAGAGTTTAAAAGATGCAAAAGCCTGTCTCATTAATGGAGACACGGACAATATTAATTTTAAGACACAGAAATCGAAAAAAGAAGCATCAAAACTCTGTTTCACAGAAAAACAGGCTACCGCCATTCTTGAAATGCGTCTGTATCGTCTGATTGGGCTTGAAATCATGGCATTACAGGAAGAATATGCAGAAATTCTTAAAAAGATAGATAAGTATCAGGATATTTTAGAACATCCGGCTTCTATGAAGAAAGTGATGAAGAAGGATCTGGAAAAAATTAAAAAGACATACGGTTTTGAAAGAAAGACAGAACTTACCAATGCAAAGGCTGCCGTTGTAAAGGCATTGCCGATTGAAGAAAAAGAAGTTGTATTTGTAATGGATCGCTTTGGTTATTCTAAAATTCTTGATAAGAACACTTACGAGAGAAACGAAGAAACCGTATTAAAAGAATACCGTCATATCGTACACTGTATGAATACCGATAAGATTTGTCTGTTTACAGATACCGGTGTGATGCATCAGATAAAAGTGCAGGATATTCCATCAGGACGACTCCGTGACAAAGGAACCCCACTTGATAATATTGGAAATTATGACAGTAGAAATGAACAGATTCTTTTAATTGTCTCAGATAGGACTTTAAAAGAATCCTCCTTATTATTTGTCACTGCCTCATCAATGATAAAGCTTGTTGACGGAGCAGAATTTATTGTACAGAAAAAAACAGTAGCTTCTACAAAGTTAGCAAAAGGAGATACTTTAGCATCTGTGCGTATTGTCCGTGCGAAAGAAGGTATTGCTAATGCACAGATTATTATGCAGAGTGAAGAAGGGTATTTCCTGCGTTTTCCATTGGAAGAAGTAACAAGAAAGAAAAAGGGAGCTATCGGTATTCGAGGCATGAAGCTTCAGGAAGAAGATCATATTAAGCATATATATCTTACCGGAGTAGAAGAGGAAGATACCCCGTCTATTATTTATAAAGAAAAAGAACTCGTATTTAATAAGATACGACTCATGGGAAGAGACGGAAAAGGAGTCAAGGTGAGAAGATAACTCCTGATTTGAAGAGACGGACGAAAAAGAAAAAAGAAATACTGGTAAAATGTGCCAGTAGTCGTTGCGTATGGAATGCTCGCTTATAGGCTTGCATTCCATACTGGCTCCGAGGTCACATTTAACCCTACTTTCCTTTTTTATCATATTCGATTGGTTCAATACGAATACTTCCAGATTTATCCTTTTTTTCGTATATATTTGTATCAATAGGACCGGTATCTGAAGGGTTATATATAGGAAGTTCAGAATATTCACCATAACAGCTTAATATTTTTTGAATCTGCTTATCAGTGGGATATTTTTTTCGCTCATGTAGCTTACCTCACATTAATAATAGATAGTATATGGGTAAAGTATAACATTCATAGGAGAAAAAAACAATTTGCTTATGAGAAAGAAGAATATTGAAAATAAAAAATACATATGATATAATGCCAATAGGCAAAATGATGTAAGTATCCATGTTGGATTCTACAAAACAAAAAGGTCCCAGATAATCGGCAATTCTGGGACCTTTTTTATTCCATTTTGGCAGGGTGGCTTAATCCCTCGGCTGGCTACCTTTTACTATTCCTGTCCAACCATTTGCAAATATAGTAGGCG
>CAKREJ010000070.1 GCA_934317185.1 uncultured Anaerobutyricum sp.
AAAGGAGTTATAGATATGTTATTAGAAGGAAAAACAGCAATTGTGACCGGCGCGTCCGGCGGAATCGGAAAAGCAGTCGCCATTGCCCTTGCAAAAGAAGGGGCAGCGGTAGCGGTACATTTTCATGGAAATGAAGAAAAGGCACTTTTAGTAAAAAAAGAAATTGAGAAAGCAGGCGGCAAAGCAGAGATTTTCCGTGCTAATGTAGCAGATTTTGAAGAATGTAACGCTTTAGTAAAAGAAGTAGCCAAAACATTTGGAAGTATCGATATTCTCGTGAATAATGCGGGAATCACAAAGGATGGTCTTTTAATGGCTATGAGCGAGTCAGATTTTGATGATGTTATTGATACGAACTTAAAAGGATGTTTCCAGATGATTCGTTTTGCGAGCCGTCGCATGATGAAGCAAAGATATGGAAGAATCATTAATGTAAGTTCTGTTTCCGGCGTGGCCGGAAATGCCGGTCAGGCAAATTACTGTGCTTCCAAAGCTGGAATGATTGGATTAACGAAATCAGCGGCGAAAGAATTAGCATCAAGAGGAATTACCTGTAATGCCATCGCTCCGGGATTTGTAAAAACGGAGATGACAGATGTACTTTCTGATGAAGTAAAAGAAAATGCAAAGAAACAGATTCCACTCGGTCGTTTTGCAGAGCCTGAAGATATTGCGAATGCGGCAGTATTTTTAGCATCTGACAAAGCAGCTTACATTACAGGCCAGGTACTTTTAGTTGATGGCGGAATGGTGATGTAAAGAAATCTGATATTTGAAGCTAACAGGTTTTACCACGATCAAAGAAAGGGAAATTTATGAAAAGAAGAGTAGTAATTACCGGGATGGGTGCTGTAACTCCGATCGGCAATACAGTAGATGAGTTCTGGAACGGAATCAAAGAAGAAAAAGTAGGTATCGGAGAGATTACAAAGTTTGATACCGAAGATTATAAAGTAAAGATTGCAGCAGAAGTAAAAGATTTTAACGTAAAAGAAAGACTGGATAATAAAGCGGCAAGAAGAATGGAAGTATTTTCCCAGTATGCGGTAGCGGCTTCCAGAGAAGCGTTTGATATGGCAGGGCTTGATATGACGAAAGAAGATCCATATCGAGTAGGTGTTATTATCGGTTCTGGTATCGGTGGACTTTCCAGCATGGAAAAAGAGCATGAGAAGATTATTACAAAGGGACCAAAGAGAGTAAGTCCGATGTTAATTCCTCTGATGATTTCTAATATGGCAGCAGGAAATGTGGCAATTGATCTTGGATGTAAGGGTAAATGTACAGACGTAGTGACTGCCTGTGCGACCGGAAGTAATTCAATCGGAGATGCACTTCGTGCGATTCAGTATGGTGATGCGGATGTGATGCTTGCCGGTGGAACAGAAAGCAGTATTACACCAGTTGCTGTTGCAGGATTTACTAATCTTACAGCACTTTCCAGTGAGAGTGATCCATTGCGAGCTTCTCTTCCGTTTGATGAGGCAAGAAGTGGGTTCGTTATCGGTGAAGGTGCCGGTGTCGTTGTATTAGAAGAGTTAGAACATGCGAAAAAGCGTGGAGCAAAGATTTTAGCTGAATTAGCCGGATATGGTTCTACCTGTGATGCTTTCCATATCACTTCTCCTGCGGAAGACGGAAGCGGTGCAGCAAAAGCGATGGAGCTTGCGATGGAAGAAGCAGGTGTAAAACCGGAAGAGGTTGACTATATCAATGCACACGGAACAGGAACACATCATAATGATCTTTTTGAGACAAGGGCAGTAAGACGAGCATTCGGTGAGAGTGCAGATCATGTGAAAATGAGTTCTACAAAGTCTATGATCGGACATTTGCTTGGAGCAGCCGGGGCTGTAGAATTTATTGTATGTGTGAAGTCTATTGAAGAAGGATACATTCATCCAACAGTAGGAACAAAGAATCCGGGCGAAGGATGTGACCTTGATTATGTAATAAATGGAGCAGTAGAGCAGGAAGTGAATGTAGCAATTTCCAATTCTCTTGGATTTGGAGGACATAATGCTTCTCTTCTTGTAAAGAAATACGAGGAGTAGACAGATATGGATTATCAGCAGATTTTAGAATTAGTAAAAGAAGTATCTAAAGCGGGACTTACGAATTTTGAATATACAGAAGGAAATATCCGTATTGCAATGAGCTGTCCACAGCCGGAAGAAAAGATTGTTGTACCGGCATCCAATCTTGTTTTACAGGAGGCAGTCAGCACTGAGACAAATACAGTAGAAACGGCTGTTGCCGCACAGTCAGAGCAGATTGCAGAAGAAAAAGGCGGAAATGTTGTAAAGTCTCCGTTAGTCGGAACCTTTTATGCAGCACCTTCTGAGGATGCACAGCCTTTTGTAAAAGTAGGAGATACGGTAAAGAAAGGTCAGACATTAGCGATTGTTGAGGCAATGAAGCTTATGAATGAGATTGAGAGTGAATTTGATGGAGTTGTCACAGAAATTCTTGTAGAGAATGAAGACAATGTAGAGTATGGACAGCCGTTGTTTCGTATACAGACGAACAAGTAAACCGGTTTGAGGGAAGATTATGAGATTAGGAATTAAAGAAATTGAACAGATTCTGCCACACAGACATCCTTTTCTTTTAGTAGATTATATCGAAGAGATGGAGCCAGGTGTCAGTGCGGTTGGATATAAATGTGTTACTTTTCATGAGGACTTTTTCCGTGGACATTTTCCACAGGAGCCAGTTATGCCGGGAGTTCTTACGGTAGAGGCATTAGCACAGGTGGGAGCTGTGGCAATTCTTTCTTTGGAAGAAAACAAAGGAAAGACCGCTTACTTTGGTGGAATTAATAAATGTCGTTTTAAAGGAAAGATTGTTCCTGGAGATAAAGTGAAATTAGAAACAAAGATTGTAAAACGAAAAGGACCTATGGGTGTGGGTGAGGCTACAGCCTATGTGGACGGAAAAGTCGTTGTAAAAGCAGAATTAACCTTTATGGTTGGATAGATAAGGGGAGAATATAATGATTCGGAAAATATTAATTGCAAACAGAGGAGAAATTGCCATCCGCATCATTCGTGCATGCCGTGAGATGGGAATTGAGACTGTTGCAGTATATTCCGAAGCAGACCGTGAGGCGCTTCACACGCAGCTTGCCGATGAGGCGGTCTGTATCGGACCGGCTGCTGCAAAAGACAGTTATCTGAATATGGAGCAGATTATCAGTGCGACGATCATTACCGGTGCTGATGCAATACATCCGGGATTTGGGTTTTTATCGGAAAATAGCCAGTTCGCAAAGCTGTGTGAGGCATGTCATATTACTTTTATCGGTCCAGATTCTGATATTATTGCCCGTCTTGGGAATAAGGCAGTGGCGAGACAGACAATGGTAGATGCCGGTGTTCCGGTTATTCCGGGATGTCAGAAAGCACTTACCGATGTAAAAGAAGCATTAGAGATTGCAAAAGGGATAGGATTCCCTGTTATCGTAAAGGCAGTTCTTGGCGGTGGTGGCAAAGGAATGCGTGTTGCTTACACGGAAGAAGAATTTGAGAATGCATTTTTAATGGCACAAAAAGAGTCAGGACTTGCTTTTGGTGATGAGAGTATGTATCTTGAACATTTCGTAGAGAATCCCCGTCATATTGAATTTCAGATTCTTGCGGATAATTATGGCAATGTGATTCATCTTGGAGAAAGAGACTGTTCTGTGCAGAGGAACCATCAGAAGGTTATTGAGGAATCTCCTTCTGCAGCGGTAGACGAAGCACTTCGTGAGAGAATGGGTAAGGCAGCGGTTCTTGCTGCAAAGGCAGCGGGATATAAGAATGCCGGTACGATAGAATTTCTTCTTGAAAAAGATAAAAGTTTTTATTTTATGGAGATGAATACCCGTATTCAGGTAGAACATCCTGTTACAGAGTGGGTAACCGGAATTGATCTGATTAAAGCTCAGATTCGTATTGCAGATGGAGAAAAGTTAAAATGGAAGCAGGAAGACATACAGATTACAGGACATGCAATCGAATGCCGTATTAATGCGGAAGACCCGTCGAAGAACTTTCGACCATGTCCGGGAAGAATTACGGATATGTATCTTCCGGGCGGAAAGGGAGTCCGTATCGACAGTGCGATTTACAGCGGCTGTGAAGTATCTCCTTATTATGATTCCATGATTACAAAGCTTATTGTATTTGCGGCAACAAGAAAAGAAGCAATTGCGAAGATGCATCGGGCATTAGGTGAAGTTATCATTGAAGGAATCACCACAAATATTGATTTTTTATACGAGATTATGGAACGTCCGGATTATCAGGAGGGCGACTTTACGATTCAGTATCTGGAAAAGGTACTTGAAGAGATGGGAGAGAATAAATAATGAAGTTAAAAAGTATATTTAAGAAAACACCCGTCACTAAGCCGGAGGTAAAAGAAACCGCCAGTCAGATAAAGCCGGAGGTTCCGGAAGGACTACTAAAAAGATGTAACAAATGCGGAAAAGGTATTTTTACAGAAGATTATAAAAAGAATCTTTATATTTGTCCAAAGTGTGGAGGTTATCTTAGGATGCCGGCACAAAAAAGAATAGAATTCTTAACAGAAAAAGATTCTTTTGAAGAGTGGGATACTGGTCTTTTCACTGAGAATCCACTGCGTATGATCGGCTATCCTGACAGAATTAAAGTATTACAGGATAAGACAAGGTTAGATGAAGCGGTTATTACCGGAAAGGCCCGTATCGGTGAAAATGAAGTCGTTCTCATGGTGATGGACGGTCGTTTCCTTATGGCAAGTATGGGTGAAGTTGTCGGGGAAAAGATTGCAAGAGGAGTAGAACGTGCTACAAAAGAAAGGCTTCCTGTTGTTATTTTTACCTGCTCCGGCGGGGCAAGAATGCAGGAAGGAATGACTTCGCTTATGCAGATGGCGAAGACTTCAGCAGCATTAAAAAGACATAGTGATGCAGGCTTGCTATACATCACAGTATTGACAGACCCGACAACCGGTGGCGTTACTGCAAGCTTTGCCATGCTTGGAGATATTATTTTAGCAGAGCCAAAAGCACTTATTGGGTTTGCAGGTCCCCGTGTCATTGAACAGACCATCCATAAGAAGCTTCCAAAAGGCTTTCAGCGTTCCGAATTTCTCTTAGAGCATGGATTTATCGATAAAATCGTAGAGAGAAAAGACATGAAGACAGTCTTAGAACAGATTCTTACAATGCATCGTCTGACGACAAAAAATCCAGAGATAGCAGAAGTTTCAGGAGATGTTTTGGGTGTTTCAAATAAGAATACAGGAAAATCACGCAAACAAAAGCTTTCTGTTGCACAAAAAAAACGTGCAGGTGAAAAGACAGCATGGGAGCGTGTGCTGACATCCCGTGAGAAAGATCGTCCGGTTGGGGAAGATTATATTAACGGATTATTTGAGCAATTTATGGAGTTTCATGGAGATCGAAACTTTGGTGATGATGCCGCTATCTGTGGTGGTCTTGCTTATTTTCAGGGACAGCCGGTTACGGTAATCGCACAGATGAAGGGAAAAAATACAGCAGAAAATATTGAGCGTAATTTTGGAATGCCGGAACCGGAAGGGTACCGGAAAGCACTTCGTCTTATGAAGCAGGCAGAGAAGTTCCATCGTCCGATTATCTGTTTTGTCGATACACCGGGAGCATTTTGTGGTATGGAAGCCGAGGAAAGAGGTCAGGGAGAGGCGATTGCCAGAAACCTCTACGAAATGTCTACCTTAAAAACGCCGATTCTCTCTGTTTTGATCGGGGAAGGTGGCAGCGGCGGTGCACTTGCTATGGCAGTAGCTGATGAAGTCTGGATACTTGAAAATGCAGTCTATTCTATTCTTTCTCCGGAAGGATATGCAGCCATTTTATGGAAGGATGGCAGCCAGGCAGCTCGTGCGGCAAAAGCAATGAAGTTAACTTCATATGATTTATATAAAGCTGGTTTTGTAGAAAAAATTATTCAAGAACCAGAATCTTATACTTTAGATTCTATTATTAATGTATTTGATGATTTAGAAGAAAATATTTCCCGGTTCTTGGAAAGCAGCAAAAAAGTCACAGAAGAAGAACGAGTAGAGATGAGATACCAGCGTTTCCGCAGTATGTAAGAGGAGCGTATTTATAATAACCTAAAGGTAATAGGGTTTGCCTATGATAAACGAGGAAAATTTATGAATAAAGAATTATTTTTTATTGGAAAAAAACAATTAAAAGTTCCAATCGTACAAGGTGGAATGGGGGTTGGTATCAGTCTTGGAAGACTTGCCGGAACGGTTGCAAAAGAAGGCGGTGCCGGAACAATTTCTGCTGCTCAGATTGGTTTTAGGGAACCAGATTTTTATGAGAATCCGATAGAGGCAAATAAACGTGCCATTCATAAAGAAATGAAGAAGGCAAGAGAAATTTCACCGGAAGGAATCGTTGGCTTTAATCTGATGGTAGCGATGAATGATTATGAAACCTATGTCAGAGAAGTAATTGCAGCAGGAGCAGACTTTATCGTATCCGGAGCAGGACTTCCGGTGGATCTTCCGGCTTACACAAAAGACAGCGATATTGCGATCGCCCCGATTGTATCCACACAGAAGTCTGTTCGTGTCATTTTAAAATTCTGGGATAAAAAGTATAAAAGAACCGCAGATTTTATTGTTATCGAAGGACCTATGGCGGGAGGCCATCTTGGTTTTCACAAGGATCAGTTAGAAGAATTCACCACTGAGCTTTATGCAGAAGAAGTAAAGAATATTATTGCCGTAGTACACAAATATGAAGAAAAATATGAGAAAAAGATACCTGTCGTTCTGGCAGGAGGTATTTATGATCATTTTGATTATGAAAGAGCATTCTTGCTTGGAGCAGATGGAGTGCAGATAGCCACCCGTTTTGTGACAACAGAAGAATGTGATGCAGCGCAACCTTATAAACAAGCCTATATTCAAGCCAAAAAAGAAGACATTGTTATTGTAAAAAGTCCCGTAGGAATGCCGGGAAGAGCCATTCGAAATTTATTTTTAGAAAAAGTGGAATCAGAAGGAAGAATTCCACCGACAAAATGTCTTCGATGTATTCATACCTGCAATCCGGCAGAAACACCATACTGTATTACGGAAGCACTTATTCACGCAGCAAAAGGAGAGGTTGAAAATGCTCTCTTATTCTGCGGAGCACGTGCTTATGAAGCAAAAACAATAGAAACAGTAAAAAAAGTAATTGATTATTTCTGTAAAGATTGTTTATAATGGTAATATCAAAAAAGCAAATTGCAAGTATTGTACAGAGCAATTCGCAGATATCATCAATGATATTAAGTGGTAAAAAGATACGGTATTAGATAAGGTGAGAATATAGGGATGAACAATGTAAGAGAAACAATAAATACAATGTTAGTAAAGACTTTCCATGAGATTTTAGAACTGGAAGAGAAGGCCATTATTACAGATGAATTTTCTGATATCAGTAATAATGATATGCATATCATAGAAGCCATCGGACTTGGGGAAGGTGCACGTATGAGCGTAGTAGCCAGACGACTCAATATTACAGTAGGTTCACTTACTACCTCTATGAACAGTCTTGTAAATAAAGGGTATGTAGCGAGAGCCAGAAGTGAGAAGGACAGACGAGTTGTTAACGTTTATCTTCTTGAAAAGGGAATTGCAGCTTATAAACATCACGAAGAATTTCATGAAAAGATGTTAGATGCTATTATGGAAACCTTAAGTCCGGAAGAACTTGTTGTCTGGGCGAAGTCCTGTGACCGTTTGACCCAGTTTTTAAAATCCTACGACAAAAGCCACATTAAAAAGGCAAAATAAAAAGTGAAAAAAGGAATTTTTTGATACCTGTTTGCATAAGCTTATAATGTAGACAGGTATTTTTGTGTATCCGCTCATTTTTTGTTGAAAAAAGTCCTAAAATGTATCTAAAAACGATACAAAAATAAAAGGAAACATGAATGTAAAAAATAAACCTTAAAAAATAAAGAAAAAGTGTTTATTTTTATTTGGATATAGTGTATAATAAACCAAAAGATAATTAGCACAAGATAAGGAGGAGGGTCATATGCTATCATTGTATTCATTAATATGGACATTTTTAATAAGCTGTCCCATAATTCTCCTCATATTTATTTTAAGGAGAAGGTCAGATTATCTGAATCGATATGGTGTGACCTTTATTTTGATTCTTTACATATTTTGTACGGTAAGAATGTTGATTCCGGTAGAATTTCCGGAACATCAGAAGATTATACGAGATCCGTACTTGTTTTCGTATATTATGAAGGTTTATGCA
>CAKREJ010000071.1 GCA_934317185.1 uncultured Anaerobutyricum sp.
AAAATGATTGGGAGGATACCAATGGGAAATTATACAAAGCAGGATATTATTCAGCTTGTGGAAGAAAAAGACGTACAATTTATAAGGCTTCAGTTTACAGATGTATCAGGAACCTTAAAAAATATAGCAATTACAGCCAGTCAGCTTGAAAGGGCATTAGATAATAAATGTATGTTTGATGGTTCTGCAATTGAGGGGTTTGTCCGTATCGAGGAATCGGATATGTATCTGTATCCGGACCTCAATACTTTTGAGATTCTTCCGTGGCGTCCACAACATGGAAAGGTTGCCCGCTTTATGTGTGATGTTTATCGTCCGGATGGCGTACCTTTTGAAGGGGATAGTCGATATGTATTGAAAAATGTGTTAAAAAGAGCAGCAAAGCTGGGATACACTTTTGATGTAGGACCAGAATGTGAATTTTTCCTTTTTCATACAGATGATAATGGTCAGCCAACAAACATTACACATGAAAAGGCAAGTTATTTTGATGTAACCCCATTAGATCTTGGAGAAAATGCAAGAAGAGATATCGTCCTTACGCTGGAAAGTATGGGATTTGAAATCGAAGCTTCGCATCATGAAGTTGCTCCGGCACAGCATGAGATCGATTTTAAATATGATAATGCACTGGTAACAGCAGATAATATCATGACATTTAAGATGGTAGTAAAGACGATCGCAAAGAGACACGGCTTATATGCAACATTTATGCCAAAGCCGATTACAGATATTGATGGTTCCGGAATGCATATCAATATGTCACTTGAAAAGGATGGAAAAAATATTTTCTTTGACAAGAAAGATCCAGTAGGTCTTAGCAAAGACTGTTATCACTTTATTGCCGGACTTATTAAACATGCCAGAGGAATGTCCTGTATTTGTAATCCACTTGTGAACTCTTATAAGAGACTGGTTCCAGGTTATGAAGCACCGGTAGCGATCTGTTGGTCTTCCAGTAACAGAAGTCCTTTGATTCGTATACCGGCTTCAAGAGGAGCCGGTACAAGAATTGAATTCAGAAGTCCGGACCCTGCGGCAAATCCATATCTTGTTATGGCACTTTGTCTTGCAGCAGGACTTGATGGAATTGAGAATCAGTTAGAAGCACCGGAACCTATTGGAAAAAATATGTATTTACTGACGGAAGAACAGATTGCGGATATGAATATTGATGTTTTGCCATCTACACTGGGCGAAGCTTGCGATGCCTTTGAACAGGATACTTATATTCAGAATGTGCTTGGAGAACATATAAGCAAAAAATATCTGGAAGCAAAGAGAAAAGAATGGCACGAATATTGCAGACATGTTTCTGATTGGGAAACAGAATCCTATCTTTATAAATACTAATATGTCAGTTTTTTAGATGCGACTGTAGATGAAAACAACGGAATAGCTTATGAGGATGGGTGAAAATTATTGAATATCGTTGTTGTGTTTCCAAAAAAGGAAATCGTATTAAAAATGAAAAATGTCCTGACAAAGAATGGATATGAGGTATCAGCCGTCTGTGTTACCGGAGCCCAGGCTATTCAGGCAGTGGAAAGATTTGAGGCGGGTGTTGTTGTATGCGGCATCCGCTTTGCTGATATGATTTATTACGAATTAAAAGAGTGTCTGCCGGATACTTTTGAGATGGTAGTCATTGCCAGCAATGCCCAGTGGCAGCAATATGGAGATGATGATGTCATTTATCTGCCATTACCGTTAAAGGCTTATGATTTGATAGATACTGTATCTGATTTGATGGCAGGTATACATAGAAGGTTAAAACAGGAAAAAGAGAAGCCTGATAAGCGATCTTCCAATGAACAGGGAGTCATTAATCAGGCAAAGTCCTTACTAATGGACAAGAATGGGATGTCGGAGGGAGAAGCACATCGTTATCTTCAAAAAAGAAGTATGGATAACGGAACGAATATGGTAGAGACTGCATATATGGTTTTACAGATTTTTTAATTTATAATTATTCGAGTCCATGAGGCGTTTTAACAAAGTAGGGTTACAGACCCCGTATATGGTTTTTGATTAAATTTATAAATAAAACAGGCATTTTAGATGCGATTTTTTAAATAAATTTTAAATAATCGCAGAAATTTTATCAAAAATCAGAGTTACCTCTTGTTAAATGGAATAGAGTATCGTATATTTTAAGTTACTATATATGCAAAAGAAGGGAGCAGGCTATGAAGTTTACAAAGATGCATGGAATAGGGAACGATTATGTTTATGTTAATTGTTTTGAGGAGTCTGTAAAGAATCCTGCAGAAGTGTCTAAATTTGTGAGTGACCGTCATTTTGGAATCGGTTCTGATGGATTAATACTCATCAGTCCATCTGCGAAAGCTGATTTTCGCATGAACATTTACAATGCAGATGGTTCACAGGCCGAAATGTGTGGGAATGGTATTCGCTGCGTAGCAAAATATGTCTATGATTATGGCCTGACAGATAAAACAGAGTTTTCTGTGGAAACATTAGCAGGAATTAAATATTTGAAGCTTCAGATAGAGAATGGGAAGACAGCAACAGTTGAAGTAAATATGGGAGCACCGATTCTTGAAGCAAAGGCAATACCAGTAGCTGTAGAAGAAAGTCCTGTAGTGAATGTGCCTGTTGAGGTAAAAGGGAAAATTTATCATATGACTTGCGTATCTATGGGGAATCCGCATGCTATTATTTTTATGAATAATGTAAAAGATCTTGACATTGAAGCGATTGGACCATATTTTGAAAATCATACGGTATTTCCGAAAAGAACAAATACAGAATTTGTAGAAGTAATTGATCGAAATACTGTGAATATGAGAGTGTGGGAACGTGGAAGCGATGAAACTCTTGCATGTGGAACAGGTGCCTGTGCAACAACGGTTGCATGTATATTAAACAATAAGACAGAAGATGAAGTTACAGTACATTTGCTTGGAGGCGATTTAAAGATTCGTTGGGATCGTGAAAATAATCAGGTTTATATGACCGGTCCGGCAACGGTAGTCTTTGATGGAGAGATTAATCTTCCAGAAGGTCTTGCATAAAAGAAGTGCAGGAACCGAGGTGACATATTGTGACAGACAGCAATTGGCGAAAGCCGGATAGGAGTAAAGATGTTTAAAGTAAACGAGAACTATTTAAAACTGCCAGGAAGTTATCTTTTTTCAACAATCGGAAAGAAGGTAGCAGCATACAAAGAAGAAAACCCAGATAAATCAATTATCAGTCTGGGAATCGGTGATGTAACACAACCATTGGCACCAAAGATTATTGAAAGTCTTCACAGTGCTGTAGATGAAATGAGTAAGGCAGAGACTTTTCATGGATATGCACCGGATCTTGGATATGAATTTTTGAGAAATGCTATTGCAGATGGTGATTATAAGAGTCGTGGATGTGACATCAATGCCGATGAAATTTTTGTCAGCGATGGTGCCAAATGTGATTCAGGAAATATTCAGGAAATATTCAGTGTGGATAATAAGATTGCTGTATGTGATCCAGTATATCCGGTTTATGTTGACACAAATGTTATGGCAGGAAGAACAGGAACCTATAATTCGGTAACAGAAACCTGGAGCGATGTCATCTATATGCCATGCACAGCAGAGAATGATTTTGTGCCGGATTTTCCAAAAGAAGAACCAGACATTATTTATCTTTGCTTCCCGAACAACCCAACAGGAACAACTATTACGAAGTCCCAGCTTCAGGATTGGGTTGATTATGCAAATAAGATCGGTGCGGTAATCATTTATGATGCTGCTTACGAAGCCTATATCAGTGAAGATAATGTTGCACACAGCATTTATGAATGCGAAGGAGCAAGAACCTGTGCAATCGAGCTTCGAAGCTTTTCAAAGAATGCAGGATTTACAGGAACGAGACTTGGATTTACTGTAGTTCCGAAAGATTTAAAAGCAGGAGATGTTTCTTTACATTCTTTATGGGCAAGACGTCATGGAACAAAATATAACGGTGCTCCATATATTATTCAAAGAGCCGGTGAAGCATGTTATAGTGAAGAAGGAAAAGCACAGTTAAAAGAACAGGTTGCCTTCTACATGAAAAATGCAAGACTTATTAAAGAAGGATTAAAAGAGGCAGGCTACACAGTATTTGGCGGAGTAAACGCACCATATATCTGGTTACAGACTCCGGATAAAATGCCATCCTGGGATTTCTTTGACTTCCTCTTAAACAATGCAAATGTCGTAGGAACCCCAGGTTCAGGATTTGGACCAAGTGGAGAAGGATATTTCCGTCTCACAGCCTTCGGTTCTTATGAAAACACCTTAAAAGCTATCGAGAGAATCAAAGCACTTTAAATACTAATTTAATTCGTTAGGAACGGACGAAAAATAAAAAATATATAGTAGCATCTGTGCCAGTAGTTGCTGTGCATTGAATGTTTGCTCAGTAGCTCACATTCAATACTTGCTCCGAGGTCACATCTGCTACTATATATTTTTTTATTTTTCTGTTTTTTCGTCAACTTTTCAAATAAGAATTTTTAAAGGAAGTAGATAGTATCGTATTAAAACAATCGCTCAGACACCAAGCGGAAAATACTATGCAAGTATTCTTTTTGAGTATGAAGACCAAGTACAGGAAAAGGAGCTGCAAAAGTTTTTAGGTCTGGATTTTTCTATGCGTGAATTATAGAATATAACACAACCGTGGGACACACGGGGATAGCTCGCTTGTGCTTAGCACAGTAGTGTTATCGGACGAGAACCAAACTTACCGAGGTGGGAGAGGATGTCACTCTTAATAATTATTAAGGAGTCAGGAGGAAGGTTATCATGTATAATAAAATTGTGGTACAATATTTTGGTGCTAAGAAAAAATAATAAAAAAGTGCTCAAAATGTGAACATTTTTTTAATTTATTGTGATGTTTGATGATTTTTCGGAGTAATTGTGCTATTATTACAAAATAAGTTTCAAATGACTATCTTAAAGCTTTGTTAGCTTTTTAAAGAATATTAAGGAGGTTGTTATGTTTCGCAAGAAGAATGGGCAGGAGTTTATAGATGAGAACGGCGTAGAATCATCCACGAATGAAAAAAAAGAGAAAAAGGGACTATTCCATAAGAAAAAGAAAAAAGATATTAATCTGTATGAAGATGATATGGGGTATATCGAGGATGACAGAGATTTTTTAGAAGATGAGTATGAAAAGGAATTAGAAGAGTTACAGGAAGAAGAACAGCCAAAGAAAAAGAGAGGCTTTTTCCGAAGGAAGAAGAAAGATGTAGAAGAAGCGAGTGAAGTTGCTAAAACGGAAGAACTCGGCAACAGTACGGATGAGGAGCAGAGTCTGTTAAGTGATGATGATGCGATCATTTTACAGGAACCGGAGAAAAAGAAGTTTTCTAAAAAGAAGCTGGCACTCATCTGTGGTACGGCAGCAGTCATAGTGATAGCTGTTGTTTTTTTTGTAATTCGAAATATGGGCGGTACGAGCGAAGGTAAAGCCTATGTGGAATCTGTTCGTGAGATTACGGGACTTGGAACATCGGCCGGAGCGAATAATCGTTATACAGGCACAGTTGACGCAGAGAAGTCCTGGAAGATTACATTACAGTCTGATATGTCTGTAGAGAAGAGATATGTTAATGTCGGTGATCAAGTTAAAAAGGGAGACAAGCTTTTTAAATACAATACGCAGGAATTAAAGCTTTCAAAGGAAAAGAAGGAGCTTGAACAGGAAACATTACAAAATGAGATTAATCAGCTTACGAAGGATATTAAGTCTTACCAATCAGATTTGAAGTCAGCAAGTGCAAGTGAGAAGATTCAGCTTCAGACACAGATTTTAACAGCACAGACAACAATTAAAAAGGATCAGTATACGATTAAAACAAATAAAGAAACAATCAAAACATTAGAGAAAAATATTAAGGATGCAACAGTAAAGAGTAAGATGAATGGACTTGTAAAGAAAGTGAATGCTTCTTTAGAGAGTTCTTCCTCAGATGACAGTTCAGATGATGGTTCTGATTCCGGTGATGGAAGTTCAGATGATTCTTCTTATATGACAATTCTTGCGGTAGGTAATTATCGTGTCAAAGGAACGATCAGTGAGACGAATGTATGGAGTCTTAATGAAGGAGATCCGGTTATCATTCGTTCCAGGGTGGATGATTCTAAAACATGGAAAGGAACTATTAGCAGTATAAAGACAGATACAACCGCTGATGATACAAGTGACAGCAGTATGGATGAGGGTTATACAGATGATGGAAGTAACAGTGGAGAGACTGCCTCTAAATATAATTTTTATGTGAAGCTTGACGATGATAATGGTCTTATGATGGGACAGCATGTGCTTATAGAGCAGGATAATGGACAGGATGAACATAAAGATGGAATGTGGCTGCCGGCAGCTTATATTAAGAAGAATAACAGTAAGTATTATGTATGGCTTGATTCTCATAATAAGTTAAAACTTAAAGAAGTTACCGTTGGAGAATATGATGAGAATCTTGATGAATACGAAATAAAAGAAGGACTTAAGATTAGTGATTATATCGCCTGTGATGACAGTACATTAAAGGAAGGAATGAAGGTTACCAGAGTAAGTCCGGAGGACAGCACTTCTGGTTATGGTGAAGAACAGACCAGCGATGATGCAGAAACATTTGGATCAGATGATTCTGATGCAGGTGATGACATCGATGACAGTGATGTAGATTCCTATGATACCGGAGCTGACGGAAGTGTGGAAGACGGTTTGGATTCTGGAAGTGATAGTTCTGATTTTAGTGACAGTGGAACAGGTAACAGTGATATTGAGAATTTTGGGGAATAAGCTACCCGACAGAAAGGACATATAGTATATGCTTTTGGAACTAAAACATATTTATAAGAATTATTTGCAAGATAAGATTGTCATACCGGTTCTTAAAGATGTTAATATTTCTATTGATGAGGGTGAGTATGTGGCAATCATGGGACCCTCCGGTTCAGGAAAGACAACATTAATGAATATCATTGGGTGTCTGGATCGTCCTACGAAGGGAGAATTCCTTTTAGAAGGAGAATCTATCGTTAATTATAATGAGAATCGTCTGTCGGATTTGCGATTGAATACACTGGGATTTGTATTCCAGAGTTTTAATCTTCTTCCTAAACAGACAGCACTTGATAATGTGGCACTTCCTTTAAGCTATGCAGGGGTACCGGTAAAAAGAAGAAAAGAGATCGCTTTTCAGGCATTAAAGAGAGTTGGACTGGCAGAACGAGTGCATTTCCGTCCAAGTCAGCTTTCCGGTGGACAGCAGCAGAGAGTGGCAATTGCCAGAGCTTTGGTGAATAATCCAAAGATTATTCTGGCAGATGAACCTACAGGAGCATTAGACAGCCGTTCCGGTATTCAGGTAATGAACCTGTTTCAGCAGTTGAATGAAGAAGGGGTAACGATTATCATGATTACGCATGATGCGAATATTGCGAATCATGCGAAGAAGGTTCTTCATATCTTTGATGGAGAAATCGTAGAAGATAAAGAAAGAAAAGAAAAGGAAAAGCAGCAGATTGAAGCACAAAAGTCTACAGGGACAGATGAAGATAGTATATCTCTGGAACTTAAGCAGGACTTTGGTGTGAAAGAATGGGAAGGAGAGATCTGAGTTGAAGGGAAAGAAAAAGATACTACTTGCAGTAGTGCTGGTTCTTGTTATAGCAGTCGGAGTTACTTCTGGTGTTGTCATAAGCAAGAAAAATAAAACAGTAGTAAAAGTATTTCCGGTAAGTATGCTGAATAGTTCGGACTGGTTTGATACAGACACTTCCCTTACGGGAACTCTTACCTCTGATTACATTCAGGAAGTTCATATTGATAGCGGGCAGAAGGTGAAGAAGGTTTATGTAAAAAAGGGAGATAAAGTAAAAAAGGGAGATATCCTTTTAAAATATAATGTTTCTGAAAAAGAGCTTGATTTAAAGCTGCAAAAGCTTCAGATTCAGTCTTCTAAGCTGGAAATTGAACAGATGGAGAAGGAACTGCAAAAACTAAAGAATACAAAGACCGTTGGTTCTATAAACACAGGGAACAGTAGTATTATGAATGCTTCTGTGAATCTTTCCGGAATAAAGAATAAGAGTCTTAGTTATCTTGTAGCTGAAGCGGATAGTGCCGAGGAAGGAACAACGATAGCTACTGGTGGAGAAGGAAAGACTGGAAGTGATACGGGTTCAGAGAATGGTTCAGGAAGCGAAAGTGGCTCAG
>CAKREJ010000072.1 GCA_934317185.1 uncultured Anaerobutyricum sp.
AAATTAGTATTTAATCAGCTACTACCTGAACTTTTAACATATTTGTTGTTCCGGAGCGTCCGATTGGTACACCGGAAGTAATAACAGTAACATCACCGGTTTCAAGGAGACCTGCTTTTTTACATGCATTGATCGCACGCTCAAAGAGTACGAATACTTCCCATTCCTCTCCAAGAAGGATAGGCTGTACACCCCAGGACAGATTTAACTGACGGCAGACTTTTTCGTCCATAGCACATCCGATAATATCACAGCCCGGGCGATATTTTGCAATCATTCTTGCAGAGAAACCGGTTTTAGTTACGGTGATGATTGCCTTTGCATCAAGGTCATAAGCTGTGCTGCAGGTAGCATGGCAGATGGCATCTGTGATACCAGGATTTGTGTATTTAGCCATATCATCAAAGCGTTTACGGTAATTAATAGCTTCTTCTGTACGTTTGGCGATTTTGGCCATCATCTGAACAGCTTCTACAGGATAAGCACCGGCTGCTGTTTCACCAGAAAGCATGATAGCACTTGTTCCATCGTAGATCGCATTTGCAACGTCTGTAGTCTCTGCACGAGTAGGACGAGGATTTTTCATCATAGAATCAAGCATCTGTGTAGCAGTAATAACTACTTTACCTGCTGCGATTACTTTTTTGATGATCATCTTCTGGATAATAGGAACTTCCTCTTCTGGAATCTCTACACCCATATCACCACGGGCAACCATGATACCTTCGCAGGCATCAATGATAGAGTCGATATTATCAACACCCTGAGAGTTTTCGATTTTAGCGATAATACGGATATCCCCTCCGCCGTTCGCTTTTAAGAATGCCTTCATTTCTTCAATATCTTCTGCAGTTCTTGTGAAAGAAGCAGCAACGAAATCAACATCCTGTTTAATACCAAATAAAAGGTCTTCTTTATCTTTTTCACTCATAAATGGGATAGAAAGCTCCACACCTGGGATATTAACTCCCTTTCTGTTAGAAATTGTTCCACCATTCTCTACTTTACAGTGGATATCCTGCCCCTTGATAGCCACTACCTTTAATCCAACAAGTCCGTCATCGATTAAGATATTAGAACCAACGTGGATATCTTTGTGTAAATCTTTATGTGTGACACTGACAATGTCCTTTGTTCCTTCTACATCTCTTGTAGTCAGACAGAAATCCTGCCCCATTTCAAGAGTAACTCTTTCCTCTTTGAATGTCTTCAGACGGATTTCCGGTCCTTTTGTATCTAAAAGGCATGCAACCGGAAGGTGATGCTTTGTACGTAAGGTTTTTACTTTATCTATTCTTTTCTTCTGATTCTCGTAAGTATCATGAGAAAAATTAAGACGGGCAACGTTCATTCCGGAAAGCATTAACTGCTCCAGAACATTCCCCTTATCTGTTGCTGGTCCAAGTGTACAAATAATCTTGGTTTTTCGCATAGTAATAAATCCTCCTATTTCCGTAGTTTAAAATTAGCATTACCATTCTATTTTAATAATTTCGATTAATTTGTCAACGGGTATTTGAAGGTATTTACGAGAAAAGAATGTAAAATATCCTTAATATACCCGAATAAGGCTGGAAATACTGTTAACAATGGAAAGTCTTTTCAAAATATTAAGAGCATCGGAAAAATAGAGTTCTTTTACTTTATCAGTGATAATAACCAGTTCTGCATTTCCGTTTTGTCTGGACTTCTGAATAATCTGAGCAATACTTACCTGACTTGTGCCAAAGACGCTTGTAATATTTGCGAGGACACCTGGACGGTCAGCAACCTGCATACGAAGGAAGAAACGAGAGTAGGTATCCTGAATATTTTTTATTGGAATATCTTTGTAGCAGGAGCATACATGAAGATTAGAATGTTTTTCAACAATATGTCTTGCGACTGTACATAAGTCTCCGGTTACTGCACTGGCAGTTGGGCGTTTGCCGGCACCACGACCGTAATACATCGTATCATCGGAAGCAGTTCCGTGGACAAATACAGCATTAAAAGAATCGTTTACTGTAGCAAGAGGATGGTCTTGTGGAATAAGGATTGGAAGAACCTTTACTTCGATACCGTTTTCATCTTTTCTGGCAATGCCGACAAGCTTGATTACAGAATTAAATTCTTTTGCATAGAAAATATCTTTTGCAGTAATATTTCTAATGCCTTCGATATATACATCGGAAAATGTAACACGGGAATGGAAGGCGATAGAAGCCATGATCGCAATCTTACGACCGGCATCAAGTCCATCTACATCAGCAGTAGGATCTGCTTCGGCATAGCCAAGTTCGGTTGCTTCTTTTAAGGCTTCATCATAACTCATGCCACTCTGTGTCATACGGGTAAGAATAAAATTTGTTGTACCGTTTACGATTCCCATGATTTCGGTAATATTTTCACTGGACATACTCTGTTTTAATACCTGAATGATTGGAACACATCCGGCAACAGCAGCCTCAAACTTAAAATCACAGCCGTATTTTTCTGCGGTATCTAAAAGCTCATGACCATGCTCTGCGATTAAATCTTTATTAGCAGTTACGACTTGCTTTCCTGCCTTCATCGCCTCAAGCAAATAAGACTTTGCGGGTTCAATTCCACCCATTACTTCTATAATAATAGAGATGCTGTCATCGGCGATGATCTCTTCCCAGCTATCAGTAAGAATATCAGAAGGGATTCCTTCTCTTTCTTTAGAAGCATCACGAACGAGAATTTTTGCGATTTCGATCTGAGTGCCACAGATATGTGGGAAATCATTCTGACGTTCCTTAACTAGCTCGTATACACCACTGCCAACAGTACCGGCACCTAATAAAGCTGCTTTTACAATTTTATTTTGAATCACTTCCATATCGTACCTCCGAATATATAAGTCAATAAATAAGTTTTACCTATAATTTTAACAGAAGGACAGAAAATAAACAACCTGGATTCCTGAGGAAAAGATTAGAATAAAAAGTTAGTCAGAGATTTTTCCTAAGAAAAAAAAGAGAATTTAGATATCTGATAAAAAACTGACACTATAGTCTGTAAAAAGAAAAAGCACAAAAATATTTTCTGTGTTGTAAAAATTATCAGAAAAAAATAAAATATAATATAAGAAGTTAAATAAGGAGGCGGTGTAAATGAAACTATGTGAAATGTCGATACATGATCTTATTACAGTGGATTATGCATGTGGGTGTGGAAGGCATCATCATATGGCAATTGATCATCTGGCAATCGGAAAAGGTGCAGTAAATAAATTGACAGAGTTTTTAGGAGAGCAGAAATTGAAGGACGGAACTGCTCTTAGCAAGGAAGATAAAATTTATGTTATTGCAGATGTACATACCTGGCCTGTTGCAGGAGAAATGGTTTATGATTTAGTAAAAGCAGCAGGTTATCCTGTTGAATATTACATTTTCCCGCATGAAGAGATGCATACAAATGAGATCTTTATAGGAGAGCTGCAGGATGCAATGCCAAAAGACGTTAAGCTTCCGATCGCAGTTGGTTCCGGAACGATTAATGATCTGGTTCGTATGGTTTCTTTTAAGAGACAGATTCCTTATTACATTATAGGAACTGCACCATCTATGGACGGCTTTGCAACAGATGTTGCACCGGCAACGATAAAAGGATTAAAATGCAGTCTTCCGGCACATTGTGCCAGTGGGATCATAGGCGATACCGATTTCCTGGCTACGGCTCCCGATAAAATGGTAGCAGCAGGAATAGGCGATATTATTGCGAAATACATTGCGATCAATGATTGGAGACTTTCTTATATTATTAATGGGGAATATTATTGTGATGAAGTTGCAAAGCTTATGTTACACTCAACGGATAAAGTTGCAAATAGTGTAGACGGTCTTGTATCAGGAGATTCTAATGCATACCAGTATCTTATGGAATGCCTTGTATTGATCGGAATTGCTATGGGATATGTAAATAATTCAAGACCGGGTTCTGGTGCAGAGCATTCTATGGGGCATGTATTGGAAATGAAATGTGCATTAAAAGGTGTATATGGAGAACTACATGGAACATCTGTAGGAATGGCTACCTGCGTTATGGTAGAAATGTATAAAAAGTTTCTCACAATGGAAATAGATTATGATAAAGCAAGAAAACACGCAGAAGAGTTTGATTATGAAAAATGGACGGGTGAAATAAAAAGAGTGTTTGGCAGCAGTGCAGAATCTATTTTTAAAGTATATGAAAAAGCACAGCAGAGCAATCCGGAAGTAGTAAAGAAACGTATTGCTATGATTGAAAAAAATGAAAAAGAAATATATGAGGTAATTAAGGAAACAGTCAGAAAAGCGGAAAAAGCACCGGAATATATAGGGGCTATGCACGGAATGATCAGCCCGAAGGAGTATAAAATATTTAGTAAAGAAGAATTTAAAGATATTCTCATGTACACGAAGGAACAAAGAGATCGATATGCGGGATTACAATTTTTCTATGATCTTGGAGTATTAGATGAGTTAGTAGACTATATTATAGATAAATACTACAATTAAGGAATACGATGCTATCGGAATCGACAAAGAAGATTTCGAAAAAATATCAGTAAAAAAGAGGAGGTATTTCATGGCAAAATATTTTATGGGGATTGATGCGGGTACAGGTAGTGTAAGAGTAGCCATTTTTGATGAAAAAGGTCATATGACTGCTTATGATGTAAAAGAATATCCATCATACTATCCAAAGAGTGGATGGGCAGAACAAAATGACAGAGACTGGTGGAATGCCTTAAAAGAAGCGATTCCTGCATGTATCAGGAAATCTGGAGTTAAACCAGAAGAAATTGTGGGAATTTCCTGTGACGGAACCTCCAGCACAACTATATTTTTGGACAAAGATGGAAATTCTGTACGAACCCCTATCTTATGGATGGATGTAAGAGCATCAGAAGAAGCCCAGAGTATATCGGAACTGGCTAAAGATTGCGATGCTTTAAAATTCTACAGATCAGGAGTTCCGGCAGAAAGTTTAATTCCGAAATGTATGTGGGTAAAAAAGAACGAACCGGAAAACTGGGACAAGACCGTTACTATTTTTGAATTCACAAGCTGGCTCCATTGGAAGTTATCAGGGAAAAAGACAACAAATATGTCTGTAGCGGCCTTCCGCTGGTTATATGATGATAAAAATGGTGGATATCCGATGGATTTATATCGGGCGATTGGGCTTGAAGATGTTGTGGAGAAATTTCCGGCAGATATTTTAAAAACAGGAACACCGATCGGAAAGGTTGATTTTGAAATAGCTCAGGAATTAGGATTAGATCCTGACACAATGGTTATAGAAGGTACGTTAGATGCTGTTGCCTGCATGGTTGGTGTAGGAAGTGTGAAACCTGGAGGAATGGCATTAATCGGTGGAACTTCAAGTTGTCTGTTTGGTTTATCAACTACAGATTTTCATGAATTGGGAGTAAATGGAACCTATCCGAATTTATTATATGATGGAACAAGCCTTGTGGAAGGTGGACAGGCATCCAGTGGAGGAATACTTAACTGGTTCCGAAACAATCTGGTACCAAAAGAATGGGAAGAACAGGCAAGAGAAAGACAGATTGGAATATATGATTTTATTGCAAGACAGGCCGAAGATATTCCAATTGGAAGTGATGGTCTGATCATGATCGATTATTTTCAGGGAAATCGTGCTCCATATTCTGATTCAGATGCCAGAGGAATGTTCTGGGGATTATCCTTAGGACATACAACAGCACACATGGCAAGAGCTGTGTTGGAAGGTGTTGCGTATGGTGCCTGCCATTGTATTCGCTGTATGAAAGATGCAGGATACGATGTAAAAGAAATATATGCCTGTGGTGGTCTTGCTGAGAGTGATATATGGATGCAGATGCATGCGGATATTATAGGAGTTCCAATGTATACGACTCAGGAAAGTCAGAGTGCAGGTTGTCTTGGAGATAGCATGGTGGTAGCGGTCGGATGTGGCATTTATAAAGATTTAGAAGAAGCCGCAGAAAATATGGTAGTAATTAATAAAAAGTTTGAACCGAATATGGAGAATCATGAAAAGTATAAATATTATATGGAAAGCTATATAGAAACCTGGCCGTTAATGAGTGATCTAGTACATAGGATGGTAAAGCATATCAATAGTTAGCTGTGAGAATAGGAGAATTGCAGAAACAGTTTTATGGCTGTAACTGCAATTCTTCTTTTTTTTGCGTATTTTTATGTTCAAGGATACCTCGGCATTCTTGAACATAAAAATGCAGGGGGTGAAAAAATTTTCTCTATTGTAGAATGGATTAGATAAGAGGATAATATAAAAAAATATATTTTCTGAAAATAAGAAAAGGGAGATGTAGTATGGCTTCAGATATTTATGCACAATCTGATTTTTTAATGATAAAAATTGCCTGTATGTATTATTTAGAGAATATACAGCAACCTCAGATTGCAAAAGAATTAAATATTTCTATTACAACAGTTTCTCGATTTTTAAAAAGGGCAAAAGAAGAAAAGGTAATCAGGTATATTATTGATGATAAATATATGCATCAGATAGAATTGGCAGAAAAAATTCGATCAAAATATAATCTGGAAGAAGTAATTGTTGCCTCTAACCCTGTTCTGGAAGAGGGTATTGCTCCGGATTCCCATATAATGCGGGTGGAAAAAAGAAAAAAAGTTGCTTTAGAAGCTGCACGTTATCTACAGAGAATTATACAAGAGAAAGATGTACTGGGAATTTCATGGGGAAGAATTGTGTGTGATATGTTATTGTACCTTAATCCTTCGCATAAAGTAGATGCTACGTTTGTTACACTTCATGGAAAGCTGGGAGGTTGTATACTAGAAGATGTCCAATCTCTTGTAAAAAAGATGGCAAAAGCTTTTTCTGGGAAAAATTATTACCTTAAGTCAGATGCTCTGGCAGAAAGTCAGGAAGTGGCTGAAAAAATAAGAAGACAGCAAGATACACAGGATGTCTATGAGATGTTCGAGAAGGTGAATATAGCGATAACAGGTGTAGGAACCTGGTATCCGGAGAAAAAATCTATTTTGGCACAATATAATATATTAAATGAGAATGAACAGAATATACTTTCGGAAGATGGAGCAGTGGGAGATATCGGACTGCGTTTTTTTGATGCAATGGGAAAAGAATGCGGAGAAAATTTGAGCAAAAGACTCCTATCTATGGATTTTGAACAATTTAAAAAAATTAAGCGAAAAATTACAGTAGCAGCAGGCTTGGAAAAGGCATATACATTAGATTGTGCATTAAAGGGAAGACTTATAGATGTTTTGATTCTTGACGAAGAACTGGCAGAGCATTTATTAAATGTAAATTTTATGGATATTTTCAAAAAGTAATAAAAAAATCCTTTAAAAACAAAAATATTTGTGAATCTTTTTTTTAATGGCAGTGCTATAATTAGTCCGTAACAAAGAAGTGGTTATGAGAAAGATAACCGTAAAATACTTATCAGACCTGATAAAGTAGGGCCTCTAAGCATCAGACATTTTGGAGGAAAAGATAAATGAATACTTTAAGTGCTGAAAAAAGAGATATGCAGATCAAGGCAAAAAAGCTTAGAAGGGAAGGATTTGTTACAGGCAATGTGTTCGGTAAGAACATGGAAGGCTCCATGCCGCTGAAAATCGAGAAAAAAGAGGCAGAAAGAATCTTAAGAACCTGTAATAAGGGAAGTCAGTTAATTCTCACTGTTGAAGGACAGAAAATGCCAGTCTTATTAAAAGAGATTGACTACAATGCAATGAAACATGAGATTGTGGAGATGGATTTCCAGGCATTAGTAAAGGGTGAAAAAGTACATTCTGTAGCAGAAGTCGTACTCTTAAATCACGACAAAGTAAAATCTGGTGTCGTAGAATTATTATTAGAAGAAATCAGTTATGAAGCATTACCGGAGAACCTGATTGAAAAAGTTGAAATCGACTTAGACGGTAAGACAGCAGGTGATACCATCAGAGTAAAAGATTTACCAATCGCAACTACAGAAGGTATCCATCTGAAGACGAATCCGGAAGAAACTGTTGTACAGGTAACAGAAGTACACAACGTAATTCCAGAAGATGAAGAAACAGAAACAGAAGCAGAAGAATAACTATTTAGTTCATTAACAGCGGACGAAAAATAAAAAAAGAAAGTAGGGTAAATGTGCCAGTAGTCGCTGCGTATGGAATGCTCGCTTATAGGCTTGCATCCCATACTGGCTCCGAGGTCA
>CAKREJ010000073.1 GCA_934317185.1 uncultured Anaerobutyricum sp.
AATAAGAAAGGCACCTGAAAGCAGAAAATATTTCCTTACTTCATTCTGTTCTATTCCTTTTTTCTTCATACCATCTCCACCTTCCCTTACCCCCCCCCGATACTATACGGGAATGATACACTTTCAGAATCTAATATATTGTTTTATTTATCATACCATAAGTCGTTTCCCTTGTCATTTGTTTTTTACAATTGTTAACAAGTTTTCAATTTAATTCATGAAAAAACAGGCAAAAAATTCCGCTTTACAGCAAGCATAAAAAGAGTTGCTATAAGGCGGAATTCTTTGTTAAATTTCTTTATTAAATTTCTTTATTAAATTTCTTTTTCAATCATTTGAACAAAGTCTTCTACAGACATTGTTCCCAGCTCCGGACTGTCATTTTTATCTGTTATATCTCGTTTTCGAACAGATACTACTCCTGCACTCTGTTCTTTTTCTCCTAAAATCAACATATACGGAACTTTTTGAAGTTGTGCCTGTCTGATTTTGTAACCAAGCTTCTCATCACGGTCATCAACTTCTACACGAATACCTTTTTCCTTAAGTTCCACAGAAACTTTCTTTGCATAGTCTGCAAATTTATCTGAAACCGGAAGTATCTTTGCCTGTACCGGTGCTAACCATGTTGGGAACTTGCCTGCGTAATGCTCAATTAAAATTCCAATAAATCGCTCAATCGAACCAAATACAACTCGGTGAATCATTGTTGGGCGATGTTTTTCTCCATCTGCTCCGATGTATTCTGCCTCAAATCTTTGTGGAAGCTGAAAATCAAGCTGAATTGTTCCGCACTGCCATGTTCTTCCAATAGAATCCTGTAAATGGAAGTCAAGCTTCGGACCATAAAATGCCCCATCTCCTTCATTCACTTCATAAGGAATATTCATTGCCTTGATCGCATTTTCCAGGGCATTCGTAGCCACTTCCCATTCTTCTTCTGTTCCGATACTGTTATCCGGGCGAGTAGATAACTCCACATGATATGTAAATCCAAACTTCTTATATACTTCATCAATCAGTTTTACTACCTTTTGAATCTCGCTTTCAATCTGATCTTCTGTCATGAAAATATGAGCATCATCCTGTGTAAAGCATCTTACACGCATCAGACCATGAAGCTGCCCTGACTTTTCATGACGATGTACCAAGCCCAATTCACCAAGACGAAGTGGCAGTTCTTTATAGGAACGTGGTTCCATCTTATAAACAAGCATTCCACCCGGGCAATTCATCGGTTTTACTGCATAATCCATATCATCAATAACCGTTGTGTACATATTTTCTCTGTAATGATCCCAGTGTCCGGATGTCTCCCAAAGCTGTTTGTTTAAAAGAATCGGTGTGGAAATTTCTTCATATTCTTCTCTTGTATGAATCTTTCTCCAGTAATCAATCAAAGTATTTTTCAATACCATTCCCTTTGGCAGGAAAAATGGGAATCCCGGTCCCTCATCCATAATCGTAAATAAACCAAGTTCTTTTCCAAGCTTTCTATGATCTCTCTTTTTCGCTTCTTCAAGCATATTCAGATAATCCTGTAATTCTGAAGCTTTCGGGAAAGATATGCCATAAATTCTTGTAAGCATCTTATTTTTTTCATCACCACGCCAGTAAGCACCTGCCGTAGAAAGAAGCTTAATTGCTTTAATAACACAAGTATTTGATACATGAGGACCTGCACAAAATTCCTCATAATCTCCCTGCTTATAAAATGTAATTGTCTCAGCTTCCGGAAGTTCTTCTATCATTTCTACCTTATAATCTTCCTGTCTTTCTTTCATATAGGAAAGAGCTTCTTCTTTTTTTACTTCAAAAACTTCTAACGGAAGAGACTGTTTTACAATCTTTTTCATCTCTTTTTCAATTGCTGTAAGATTCTCTTCTGTAAATGAAAAAGAAAAGTCAAAATCATAATAAAATCCGTTGTCAATTGCCGGTCCGATCGCACATTTTGTATCAGGATATAATCTCTTTACTGCCTGTGCCAGTACATGAGCACTCGTGTGCCAAAATGCTTCTTTTACCTCTTTGCTGTCAAAATTACCTTCGATTACCTGTCCATTTTTTTCGAGAACTTTCATTTTCTTTTACCTCCAAAATAAAAACGAATCTGATCTGGGACCTTTTTATTTCATAAATCACATATAAAAAACACCCTTAAATTATAGTATAACTATAATCTAAGGGTGCAGTAATACACGGTTCCACCTTATAATTTCTCTTCAGATTCTATGATTAAATCCTATCCCTTAACGCAGGCATACGGCAATACTTGTGAAATGAATTAAAATATGCTTCTTAAAACAAACATAACAAAATTCTTCTTTTCGTATTGCAGCTCAGGAATGGTTTTCATATAGTTCCTCATAAATAACTCTCAGCAAATGTTACTCTCTCTGTATGATTCCGGTATATTACTCTTTTCCTTCATCGCTTTTCTCGATTTCAAGTGTATGGTAGCACTATAGAAAATATTTGTCAACTGAAAATAATTTAAAGATCTTCTTCCCATGCCTGCAAGCTGCCTATCTCTCTTTTTAGTGCTCTTATCTCCCTTGCTTCCTTCGAAAACGGATGAGGCTGTGCTTTCTTTAATGCCGGTCCATTAAACACCTTTCCGTCATCTCTAAATCTTGAACCGTGACACGGACAGTCCCATGAACGTTCGTAGGGATTCCATTTTAATACACCGCCTCTATGTGTACAGCGTCTTAAACTCGGTGCTAACTTTCCTAATACATTCTCTTTTATATTCGAAAGATAGGCTGGCATCAAAATTTCTCTTTCCGGATAAAACACTTCACCCCACGGATACTTTTCCGTTGCCCCGTATGCATTTTCTCCATGTAGAATACTATCTGTCAAAAGCAGAGCTGCCGCCATTGCAGAAGTCATTCCCCATCCATTAAAACCTGTCGCCACATAAAAATCAGGCGTTTCTTCGGAATATGGCCCAATATACGGAATTCCATCTAAGCTTACACAGTCCTGAGCAGCCCAATGTGCCTTTTCTCTTGCATTAGGATAATACTGTGCCACTTCTTCTCTTAATTTATCCCATCCACATCCACCTTTCCCGGTTCTATGTGCACCTCCTCCCATCAAAAGCAAATCTCCGTAGCTCCGCAAAGCAAGTCCATCCTCCGCTTCATCTGCATATATTCCATTCAACTTTCCGGCATTCTCCAGTGCCAGTATATAGGCTCTCTTTTGATACAGCTTATTATTATACCTTCCTGTTTTACTATAAAATGGAAAATGTGATGCACAGATAATCTTCTTTGGAATTGTTACATGAATTCCACTCCAGGTTGTCCCCTGCTCCCACTCATCTACTCGCATTCCCTCATAAATCTGTATATTATCGCAGGCATCAATCTCCTTCATAAGTCCGTCAAAAAGCTTTAAGGGATTAAGCTGTGCCTGCTTAGGAAATCGAACTGCTCCAACTGTATCAAAAGGCAGTTCCGAAGTATCTGTAAACTCTGCCTGCATTCCAAGCAGCCTTGCTGCCCGCACTTCCTCCTCTATCTTTTTTCGATCAGTCTTAGAATAAATATAAGAACTCTTCTCCTCAAAATCACACTCTATAACATCAGCCAATTCTCGATATTTTTGCAATGCAGCCTCATTCGCCTGAAGATACATCGCTGCCTTTTCTTTTCCCTGCGTTTCTAACAAACGGCTGTAAATAAGACCATGCTGAGAAGTGATCTGTGCCATAGCATCTCTTATTCCTCCTCCCACTCTTCTTCCTTCCAAAAGGATACACTTTGCTCCCGTATCTTTTAACAGATATGCACAAAGTACACCACATAATCCTCCGCCGACAATCGTAACATCTGCCTTTTTAATTTTTGTCAGCTTTTCATATTGAGGTATCTGTACCTTAGTGCTACTGCTCCATATCGAATCTGACATAACTATTCCTCCTGTTAATGTATTTATCTGATACTCCTCTTTTTGTATTTTATATTTTCTATTATACACTAAAAAAGAAAATTATTGTTATTAATTTTTCTTAATCATTATTTTTTTAAATTATATAATTTAATGATACCAGAATTAAAAGGTCCAAAAGCTGATGTAAGCTTGCTTGCGAGAGTGCAAAACACATAGCATCTGGTATCAAAAAGGGTTCCTTCTGGAGCCAGCAAACAAAAAAATAAAAAAGTATCCAATCGCTGCGACTACTGACACAGATCCGATTGGATACTTTTTTATTTTTCATCCGTTTTTTGTTAAATTAATAATTTTTCTTCTAATTCATGTAATTTTTCTGCTGCTTCCGGATTCTGTTTTTCAAGTCTTCTTTCTAAATGTTCGCGGCTTTCTACTAACTTCTCCCATATTTCTGGATTTTGCTGTTTTAATTCCATTTCCAGATGATGGCGACGCTTTTCGATCATTTGGAATATAAGCTGTTTATTTTTATCCTCTTCAAGATTCGCAGAAAGCTCATCTAAATGAAGCTCCATTCTTCTAAGCACCTCATCCTCATCAATAGCACCCAGGTTGTGCCATGCCTGCATTTGTTTTGAAAGACCTTTTTCAGAAATTTCTTTAATTTCCGGCCAATGATGTAAATGGGAAATGACCTGATGTACCCGTTTTTCGATTTCATTTACTGTATCCTCACCAAACGCCCAGGCGAACTCTTCGAGTGTATTTTCTTCTTCGGCAGGCAAGGTATGTAACCACAATGCTTTTTTTAATTTTTCTATGTTTTTTGTATTATGTTTATGAGCAGACATTTTTTCTATATTTTCCCGCAATTCTTTTAAGCTGCCCTGTAGATTTGCCGGAATACCTTCAAGCGGAAATGGCTTTTGTAAGCCTGAATCAAGAAGAGCTGCTGTAATCGTTCTTCTGACACAGCCCTCTTCTATTAATCCACCCATTCCAAGACTTCGAAACTGCGTATTCAGTGCCTGCATATGTTCTGTGATATAAAAAGCAATTCCTTTTTTCTCTAAATTTTGTTTTAACATAAGAATCGTATCTGCCGCTGTTATATCAATACTTGTAATCGTTCCTGCGTCTACGATCACTGTTTTTGTATCCTCTTTTAAATTATTTTCAATATCTTCCTGAAATAATTTACTGTTTGCAAAAAACAGGCTGGCATTAAAACGATAAATGACTGTATTCTCGATTGGATGTGCATAATGATTTTTGCTTAAATCATAAAAACCATCTCTTCCCGGAATCCCTCCAAGAAAAGTTCTCGGCGGATTTGTCTCCCGAATAACAACTGCTACAAAAGAAAGAAGGATTCCTATAATTACTCCGTAAATTGTTCCAAGAAAAAGTACTGCCATGCAGGCAGACACAAATATATAAAATTCTTTCCGGCTTACTTTAAATAAACGAACCGCCAGATGCCACTCTACTACATTCATCAATGCGGAGATAACAATTGCTGTCAGTACCGGAACCGGTAAGTATCCTATAAATCCTGCCGCAAACAACAGAACCATTACCATAGAAATTGCTGCTGTAATAGAAACGACCTGCGTCTTTCCTCCAAACTGTTCATTCATTGATGTCCTTGAAATGCTTCCATTTACCGGACAGCTTCCTGTAAAAGCAGAAATAATATTTCCCGCTGCACAGGCAAGAATCTCTTTATTATCATCTATCTTATAACCATTTTTAGCAGCAAAATTATTCTCGGAAAGCAACGTTTCTGCCATAACAACAACTGCGATCATCAAGCCACGACCTGCTACATGCTTAAGGTCTACATGGAACACAGACGGTATAATAAACTTAGGAAGTCCCGGCTCCACTTTCGATAATAAAGCCACTCCATAATGATCTACATGAAATACCATTGTAGAAATCATTCCAAGTGCCATGATCACAACTGCCATAGGAAACTTCGGCATCACCTTTTTAGAAATAATAAGTATCGCCAATGCCCCGATTCCTAATGCCACTGACAGCCAATTAATATGTAATGCTGTCTCATAAATATGCTTTAACAATTCCGGAAGCTCCCCCGAACCAGATCTGCCTCCCATGATCTTTGGAATCTGCATCAAGATAATTGTCAATGCTATTCCACTGATAAAACCTCCCATAACCGGAGTTGAAATAAAAGTAACTAACTTTCCTGCTTTCAAAAAATAAAACAAAAGAAGCCACAAACCAACAAATAGTGCAATAACCGGAATATACCGAAGTGCATCTGCACTTCCACTCTCAATCCCAAGACTTGCAAGTGCTGCCCCCGCAATCGCTGCCGGTGCTGCATCCACTCCGAAAATAAATTGTGGGGATGTAGAAAAAAGTGCAAAAAATAAAATAGGAAGCACAGAGCCATACAGTCCAAAAACTGCCGGCAGACCTGATACTTCCGCATATCCCATAGAAATAGGAATAGAAACCGCCGCAATCATAATGCCCGCTGCGATATCTTTTCCCAGATATTCTTTTTTATAATTCTTTAATGTAGGAAATAAAGAAATTTTCATAAACAGTATACCTTCCTTTCTGCCAAACTTACCATATAATAATATAGAAGATTCTTTAGGTATTGTAAAGGAAAGATGAAAACCAGAGGAGGAAAAATCTTTCTGAAGATATTCTTCCTCCTCGCTTATGCTTTATTCAATATTTGCTGTTACTCCTAAATCCATTGTTTCTGTAAGATAAACAACGATACAGGATTTATTACTAATATTTCCACTAAAGAAGTTTGCAAACTTCTTTCCGTAAATTGTTGTTCCTTCGATTTCTACTTTTACGATCGGCTTCTCTGTCTTTGGAAGCTTTACCGTTGCTTTTCCATCTTTTTCAACAGAGATATTCTTTACTGTTTTCTCTCCATTAAATTTTACCTGAACATTTTTTAATTTAAACGGTGATGTATTCTCTATCGTAATATGTGTTGCTTCTACTCTGTTTCCATATTCATCTAATGTAGAAGCCTCTGCCTTCACTGTCTTCTTTGCCTGTACATATTTTCCCCTATAAGCTACTGCAAGTAATAATACAAAACATGCAAATACTACTATAATACCCATATCTCTTAAAATTGTTTTCATAATACTAAGAACTCCTTTCTGCCTCTTTTTAATGTAAATATTCTTGTCCCTTAATTTTGCAGTCACTATAATATCATTTCAGATAGGATTTTCCAATAATAGGATTTAACAAAATTTTGTACTTATTTCATAGCAATTTAGTTTATTTTGAAATCTATTTTACAAATTTTCCAAATATATTTCTCACAAATGGTCCTGCAAAGAAAATCTGCCAGCACAGTGCCATTGGAAAGTTCATTGCTGTTGTCTGTAACCAGACAGCAATAATTTCTTTTCCCGGATGTTTAAATAATATCGTTGCGATAAGGCTCATAGCCGGACACATCAGGCAAACAATCATTGATGAAATTGCAAGGATAATAAAAATCGGTTTATCTGCTGGGGATACGATACGAAATGCAAGCAATTTAGATAATTTCTCTACAACAAAAAATTCTAAAATAAATGCTGCAGGCCACATGATCGGCATTTCATAAAATGCGAGTAAGAAAATCTGGTTGCTCATACCTCCCTTATCAATAGAAATGTTGTAGCAAACCATAGCATAGACCATGACAAAGGCCATGATGAGTGTGAAAATGATGTTCTGTAACTTTGTTTTTGGCATAATCAGCCGCCTCCTTTTTCATTCTATGTACTCTCGGAATCTTTTTGTGCTTGATTTTGTGAGAAGATTTTTTGTCAGTCCAAAAGCAAGTGCAAGAAAGACTCTGGAAGTACATTTCTGTCTATCGAAAATTTACTTTTCGATGAAATAGTATAAAAATAGGATGTGTTGTTCGTTATCAATATTTTTTCAAAATACTGTGCGTTTCCAATTAGACCAAAATATTTTTACGATATTTTTTTGATACGAGCCGGTATTATAGCATAAAAAAAATTTTTATGTAAGTACTTTTTTATTTTTTAATTTTGTACATACTATAAAAATACTGCAAAATAGGTATATTGCCCAATTTCATAACTATTTTATACTACTTTATAGTGATTCTTTATCACTATAAAGTGCCATAATACGCAAAAAAAGTGCATTTTTTTACCTTTATTTCACTTTGTATAAATGGTATAATTGTTATGTTTTTGTAAGGAAATTGTAAAAAAGAAAGGATAAACGTAATGAAGGAAAACAAAAACGATTTTA
>CAKREJ010000074.1 GCA_934317185.1 uncultured Anaerobutyricum sp.
TCATAATATCGCAACCTCTCTTTTCTCATACTCTTGGTATTATACACATTTACTTTTTCTTTGTCAAGAAATATTTTTATATATCCCGCATATATTTTAACAAATCCGTTACAGGAGCTATAAATTGAAAAAACTCGCCTTTCGCTTCGGACAAATTCTATGTCTCTTTACCTTTGTGCTTATGCTGCTTCATTATTCACTCCTGCTAAAATATGCAAAGGAAGGACTTTTGGTATGGGCCTCCTGCGTGTTGCCGCTCCTCCTGCCTTTTATTATTTTATCAAAATTCTGGATCCGGTATAAAATACCTGAATTATTCTTTCGACAGGTTCAAAAGCTATTCCCGGCTAACGACAGCATTGCCGTCTCTCTCCCTCTGTTCTTGCTGGGACTTTGTTCCGGATTCCCTATCGGAGCTGTCTTCATCTCACATTACTATCAAAATAAGTTATTGAATAAAAGACTTGCACAGCTCCTGCTCCCTCTGGCTTCCTTTGTAAGTCCGATGTTTGTTATCGGATACGTTTGTTCCCAGATGCATTTAGAGGGCAGTCTGCGATTTCGCTATATTTTTTCATTGTATCTGCCGGTCATTTTAAGTTATTTATTCATATTACTTCTTGAAAATACTAACAAAAAGATACCGGCTACGCATAAAAACCTTCGCTTACATCCAGACAATACGACTGCTTCAAAAGCACCTCTGACAGAATCAGTATTTATTCCTTCTCTGGAGATTATCTTTGTTATCGGTATTTATATGATGATTTTCTCTGTTCTTTCCGGTACGCTTATGAAACTGCCCCTGTTTCAGACTCCTGCCCTTACCTTCCTTCTTGCGAATCTTGAAATCACCACAGGAATCCATCTTTTAGCTGCAAAGGATGTCTATACTCCGGAAATAATGTACGCCCTTACCGCCGCTGCTTCCTCCTTTGGAGGGATGTGTACAATGGCACAGGTGCAGACCGTCATCTCGCATACAGACTTGTCATTAAAGCCATATATAGTAATAAAACTTCTGACCTCGGCAGCGACCTTTCTTTTGTGCATCTTTCTTTTTAACTGATTCGTATATATGCTTACATAATTATATGCGTTTTGAGAATACTATTCTTCTGCCGGTTCTTCCTTCTTTTCAAAGTCTTCCTTTGTTCTGCCGGTTCGGATTCCGGCATTAAGCTGCATATCTATTTCCTGTTTATCTGCCATAATCTGCTTTTGCTCTTTTTTCAGCTTCTCTAACACAGAATTAAAATACTCTTTCTCTTCTTTGATAATGGTACTATACATATATTCAAGGCCTTCTAACATATTCTGTGTATATTTTAATGCCCCGATTTGTACCTCTCTTGCCGTCTCTCTTGCACTTCCGCTCACTTCTGAAGCATCCTTCTGTGCTCTGGATAAAATGTCTTCCGCACGCATATTAGCCATAGATACGATTTCCTGATCATCAACCATACCTCCGGCTTCCTTTGCTGCATTCTGCATAATACGCTCTGCCCTGCTCTTTGCATCTGCGATGATCTTATCCTGATTTCTTACGATACGCCTGCTTTCTGCTATCTCCTTTGGAAGAAGATTACGCACTTCATCCAGCATCGAAATTAACTCTTCTCTGTTCACCTTTATCATGCTGCCGCTGCTTAACACTCCGGCCGTCTTGCAATTATCTATATATATTGCGATCTCTTCAAGTAACTTTACACTATCCATATCTGCCATCTTTCTATCCTCCCAATTACAATGGTTACCGTTCCTTATTGTGTCCGAACTTCTCATAAACCCGTCTGCTGACTGCTTCCGGAACAAACGGTGTAATATCTCCGTCAAATGCAGCAAGCTCTCTTATCATGCTGGAGCTTACAAAAGAATATTCTGCACTCGTAGCAAAAAACATCGTCTCAATACCGGAATTTAGCTGTTTATTTGTCTGTGCCATCATCAGCTCATATTCAAAGTCTGATACTGCCCGAATTCCTCTTACGATAACATCTGCTTTCATTTTATCACTAAAATCTATCAAAAGTCCATTAAAAGATACAATCTCTACGTTTGGAATATCCTTTGTAACTTCTTTTATAAGCTCTACTCGCTCCTCAACAGAAAAAAACGGCTTTTTGGCTTTATTGATCAGGACTCCTATAATAACCTTGTCAAAAACTGCCGCTGTACGCTTTATAATATCTAAATGTCCAAATGTAATCGGGTCAAAGCTCCCCGGATAAACTGCTGTTGCCATAATTCTTGTCCGTCCCTCTTCTTTCGCTGTATTTTCTGATTTACTTTCTTTTAAGAAAGATATGTTTATTTGTTTTATAAATCTTTTCTCTTGTAATGACAAATCCTGTATCCTTCACCCAGGAAAACTCTGTATCAAGATCTGCCTCGATAATAATTGTCGTATTCTCATCACAGAGTACCGATTCATCCAAATATAGAACAACTTCCTTTTCTAATAACTTTCCATACGGAGGATCCATAAAGATATAATCAAATACCTGCTTTTTATCTTCTAAAACCCGAAGTGCCGTCAGAACATCCCTAGACATCACCACTGCCTTATCCTCTAAATGTGTATGAATAAGATTCTCCTTAATACAGGCGACCGCCCTTTTATTCTGTTCTACAAAGACCGCCTGTCTTGCACCTCTGCTCAACGCCTCAATTCCAATCCCTCCGCTTCCGCCAAACAAATCAAGAAAAAGACTGTCTTCTACATAAAAAGACAGCATATTAAACAGCGTTTCTTTAATGCGGTCTGTCGTTGGCCGTGTTTCCATTCCCTCAATCGTCTTTAACTTTAAATGACGAGCTGAACCTGCGATAACTCTCATAATATCTTCCGTCCATCCTTCTTTGTTATAATTATGTTTATTGTATAATATACCCGCTTATATTACAAGTTTCTGCCGAACTTTCTTTATCTCTTTTTTTGTAAGTCCTACTGCCATAAGATAGACTTTAAAGGAGCCGTAATGCTCCAGAATATGATCATATGCTCTTTCTATCCATTGTGGTTTTGAAAATTCTAATTCTTCTAATCCATCATCCAGACGCAGAGTTACATTTTCCCTTAAGTAAGTATATGTCACCTCATAGTTTGCAATAATATCTTCCTTTGCCACTCCTGCAAGTCCCATAAGAATCATAGCTAACACTCCGGTTCTGTCCTTTCCCGCCTGACAGTGAAATAAAATGCACCCATCTATGTTTTGAAGAATAAACTGAAAAATATTATAGATCATTTCTTTATATTCTACTAACTTTACATAAAATTCTCCGGGATCAAATCCTACTTCTTTTACCTTTCTTAAATCTAAGATACCATCTGTAATAAGTGGACAATTTATATAGTTTACTCGGTCATCTCCCCGAAACGGATTCGGATAGATAAGTGCCTCTTCCCGGCCTCTTAAATCAATAATAGCCGAAAGGCCATACTCGATAAGGAATTCTTTATCCTCTTTTGTAATATCTGTGAGATTTTCGCTTCGAAGAAACTGGTGGTGCATCGTGATAGAACCTTTTTTCGCTGCGTATCCTCCCAATTCTCTTACATTATACGCTTTTTCCATAGGAAGACGAATGTAATTCAAATATGGATTTCTCTTCATAGGTAAAACTTCCTCCTGTATTTTATCATTCAAATATTTTTCTAAATATTTTTCGCAAAGTTTAAATTTTTCTCCAAAGAATACTGATGGAGCTTCTGAAAATTATAACCCTCTTTTTTCAGATAGTCTACTGCTTCTGATGCCATCTTTAAAATATCTGCATTTGAGTAAATATCACCAAGTGCAAAATTCATCGTTCCACTTTGCCGCACTCCAAAAAATTCTCCCGGTCCACGCAGTTTTAAATCTTCATTAGCGATTTCGAAACCATCATTAGAATGTCCGATAATGGAAAGCCTCTCCATTGCTTCTTCTTTTTCCGAGCCGGAGATAAACACGCAATAAGACTGTGCTTTTCCTCTCCCGACACGACCACGAAGCTGATGGAGCTGTGCCAATCCAAACCGCTCTGCATTCTCTATGACCATAACGGTTGCATTTGGAACATCAATCCCAACCTCAACTACTGTTGTTGACACCAAAATCTGAATTTCATTCTTTGAAAAACGTTCCATAATTTCATTCTTTTGTGCCGGACGCATATGTCCGTTTAACGCAGCAACGACAATGGATGGCGGAAGTGCCTGTGAAAGCATTTTGGCATATTCTTCGACATTTTCCAGATCCATCTTCTCATTTTCTTCGATCATGGGGCAAATCACATATGCCTGATGGCCAAGAGCAACCTGCTTTCTTATAAATTCCCAGGCAGCCGGCCGATAGGATATTCCTACGACAGAGTTTTTTATGGGTAATCTTGAAGCAGGCATTTCGTTCATAATGCTGACATCTAAATCACGGTATAAGATAATCCCCAGTGTACGTGGAATCGGAGTCGCACTCATAACTAATACATGGGGATCTTCCCCCTTTTTCATAAATGCGTCTCTTTGTTTCACTCCAAAACGATGCTGTTCATCCGTAACAATAAACGCAAGCTTATTAAACAGTACATCTTCCTGTATAACTGCATGAGTTCCAATCAAAATCTGTATACTTCCTTCTGCACATTCCGCCTTAATCTCTCTTTTTTCTTTTGCCTTTGTCGAGCCGGTAAGTAAAGCAATTTTAATGCCTAAAGGAGAGAGCAGCTTTATAAAATTCTGATAATGCTGTTCTGCAAGCACCTCCGTCGGAGCCATTAATGCTGTTTGATAACCGGAAAGTACCGCTGCATACATTGCTATCATAGCTACAATTGTTTTGCCCGAACCAACATCTCCCTGTAAAAGACGGTTCATTGCCATTGTTCCGGAAAAATCTTGTCGAATTTCATTTAGAACCTTTTTCTGAGCACCGGTAAGCGGATATGGCAAACTCTTTACAAAGCTTTCCACCTGCTTATCCATAGGAATGATATAATGATTTAGTGCCTGTTCTTCACGGTCTTTTACTAGTTCTAATGCACTAAAAAAGCGAAAAAATTCATCAAATATAATTCTTTTTTTTGCTTCTATCAGCGTTTCCATTCCTGTTGGAAAATGTATCTCTCTAAGGGCACTGTTTACCGGCTCTAAATCATAATATGTTCTTACGGATTCCGGAAGATATTCCTCTTCTTGATACAGTTCAAATGCTGCTGCCTGTGCTTTTTGGATAGTTTTGTTAGATAAACCTGTTGTCAGAGGATAAACGGGCTGAAATGTTTCCATCAGTTGTACATACTTATCCTTTTTGCAATATTCCGGTTGTTCTAACATAAGTCGTCCATCTTTAAATATTGGTGTCCCTGTAAAAATCCATTTTTCACCTTGCTTTAATGTATTACGCAAATACGGCATATTAAACCAACGCACAAAAAGCTGCCCGCTGACATCAGCAATAAGTCCTGTACAAAGCTTTAATTTGCGAACCGTTTTCAAATGAATCGGAGAAGCGATTTCAGCCTCAATGGAACATCGCTGTCCCGTTTTTATGTCTGATATTGTAATAGGCTGAGGGTAAGTTGTGTAACAACGAGGATAATGATGCACAAGCTGCTCCACTGTCTCAATATCTAACCTTGAGAGAAGTTTTTCTGTCTTTTCCCCGATGCCTTTAATCTCTCTTACTGCTATTCCCATCATATTTCCTCCTTACTGCTAAAACAAAAAGGACTCTATCAACGACTTAATATCACTTACAAAAAAAGATATATTTACTATACTTTTCTCTACTCCGATACGTCGTGCGATAGAGTCCCTTTTTTATTTTATAATTATTCTACAGAAATCATATAGTAGTAAATTGGCTGTCCGCCGAAGTTCACCTCTACTTCACATTCTGGGAATTTGTCCTCGATTGCATCTGAAAGTGCATTCGCATCATCTTTAGATACATCCGCTCCGTAATAAAGACAAATCAGTTCGGAATCTTCATCTGCCATCGTAGCAAGTAGTTCAAGTGTTGTCTCTGTAAGGTCCTTTCCTACTGCTGCGATTCCATCATCATTGATTCCCATGATGTCACCATTATGGATTTCCTTTCCATCAATGGCCGTATCACGAACTGCATAAGTGACCTGACCGCTCGCAATATCATGATAAGCATCCTTCATATTCTCTTCGTTCTCTTCTACACCTGCCTCCGGCATATATCCGATCATAGCAGAAATACCCTGTGGAATTGTCTTTGTAGGAAGAACGATAATCTTCTTATCTTCTGTTAAGTCTCTTGCCTGCTCTGCCGCAAGAATAATGTTTTTATTATTTGGGAGAATGAAGATATTCTTTGCATTCACCTTCTCGATCGCATTCAACATATCTTCTGTACTTGGGTTCATCGTCTGACCGCCTTCGATGAGATAATCTACACCAAGTCCCTTAAATATTTCTGTAAGTCCTTCTCCTACAGAAACTGCGATAAATCCAACTTCCTTTGCCGGCTGTGCAGGGGCAGCTTCCTGTGCGGCAAGCTTCTCTTCCTCTGCTTCCTGCTGTCTTTGACGAGCTGCTTCGTTCTCTGCATCCTTAATAAGCTTCTCCTGATGTTCTAAACGCATATTGTCGATCTTCATATTTGAAAGAGCACCAAATGTCAATGCCTTCTCAAATGCCTGTCCCGGATGATTGGTATGCACATGCACTTTACAAATCTCCTCGTCAGCAACTAATACTAAAGAATCACCGATAGATAAAAAGAACTTCTTTAATCCTTTTTCTTCTTCTTTTGTAAGCGGTTTATCTAACAATATAATAAACTCTGTACAATATCCAAACTTAATATCTGCTGTAGAAATATCTGCCTTTGGTGCACTGACAACCGCTGAAGAAGCAGAAACAGCTTCTGTTGGAACTTCAATATCGGTCACTTTACCTGTAAGGGCATCTACGATTCCCTGTAACACTTCCATAAGTCCCTGTCCACCGGAATCTACCACACCTGCTTCTTTTAATACAGGAAGCATATCCGGAGTTTTGGCAAGCACTTCATAACCATAAGCAACAATCGCCTCACAGAATGGAATAACTCCCATATCCTCATCAACTAATTCTTCTGCCTTATCAGCCATCCCTTTGGCTACCGTAAGAATGGTTCCTTCCTTTGGCTTCATAACTGCTTTATATGCGGTTTCAACTGCTCGTGTAAAGCCGGCGGTAATCTCATCCTTACCAAGAGAATCTGCTTTTGAAACTGCCTTTGTAAATCCTCGGAATAACTGAGAAAGAATTACGCCAGAGTTACCACGTGCTCCACGGAGAGAACCATTACTGATTGCTTTACAGATTGTAGCCATCGTAGGTTCTGTAATAGCTCCCACTTCCTTTGCAGCAGCTAAAATTGTCAGGGACATATTTGTTCCGGTGTCTCCATCAGGAACCGGAAATACATTCAGTTCATTAATATAATCTTTTCTGGAATTGATGCGGTTTGCACCGGCTAAAAACAATTTCTGAAAAGTCTTTGCGTCTATGGTGTGACTGTTCACAACATTTCCTCCTTAATTTTTGTATAATCTATTCTATAATCTGCAGCATCAATGTAGCTGCACACAAATATCACATAAAAAAATCCTTAATCTACGATGCGGACTCCTTCTACATAAATATTAATCTTCTCTACGCTCATACCGGTAAACTTCTCTACACGATACTTTACATTCTGAATTAAATTCTCTGTAACCGTAGCGATGGATACACCATATACTACGATGATATGGAAATCTATATAAATCTTATTGTCATTTATCTTGATATGAACGCCCTTGCTTACGTTATCTCTTTTTAAAAGCTGGGCAAAACCATCCTTTACATTCACAGATGCCATTCCAACAATACCAAAACACTCGATTGCGTTAATCCCGGCATAAGTTGCAATAACCTCTTCATCTATAATAACCTGACCTAAATCGGTATGCATTTGTCCCTTCATATACTATCCCTCCATTTTATTATCATTTTATATAGTATAACCTCTTTTTGGTGAAATTGGAACCACAAATATAATATTCTCCCTTTTTAATGCCTTCCCTTGAAACAAAAGAACTGTCTGCCCATATATTATTAATAAGGAACATCTTGGGGAGATTTTATGAAAAAATTATGCGGATTCGCTCTTTTTTGCTTTTCCTTTGGTCTGTTCCTGAGCTGCTTTC
>CAKREJ010000075.1 GCA_934317185.1 uncultured Anaerobutyricum sp.
AATAAGGTGAAAAATGTCAAGGTAAGAAGTTTGTAAGGACTTTTAGAGTAGTTTTATGGTAAAATGTAACCATTCAACAAATTAAGTAAAGAATCTTCTTCCTCTAAGCTAAATGAAGGCAGGAGAAGAATTACTAAAAGAATTACCGAAAGGAAACAATAAAACATAAAGGAAGGGCAACAGTATGGAAAAGAATGCTAGTATTCTCGTGGTAGATGATGATAAAGAGATTGCGGATCTCGTGGAGATTTATCTGGTGAATGATGGTTATCAGGTGTTAAAGGCATCGGATGGGGAGCAGTGTTTAGAGACATTGAATAAGCATCCGGAAGTTCGTATGCTTATTCTTGATATTATGATGCCGGGAATTGATGGATTAGAAGTATGCCGTGAGATAAGAAAGACCAGTAATATTCCAATTCTTATTTTATCTGCCAAAGCAGAGGATATGGATAAGATTGTTGGATTTGGTACAGGGGCAGATGATTACCTTACGAAGCCATTTCATCCGTTAGAGCTTCTTGCAAGAGTAAAGTCACAGATGAAGCGTTATACGACAATTCAGTTAGGAGAAGAGCAGGATGTGTCAGGCAAAGATGAGATTGAGATTCAGGATCTTACAATTAACAAGGCGGCACATGTAGTAAAGAAGAACGGAAAGGAAATTGCTCTGACACCGATTGAGTTTGACATTTTGTATTTGTTAGCTTCTAACAGGGACAGGGTGTTTAGCACGGATGAGATCTTTGAAAAGGTATGGAATGAGAAGGTCTATGAGGTAAATAATACCGTTATGGTTCATATACGAAGACTGCGAGAGAAGATTGAAGATAATTCCCGAAGCCCGAAGATTTTAAAAACAGTATGGGGGGTAGGTTATAAAATTGAAGGTTAAGCGATTTAAAAGCTTCCGTTTTAAGATGGTAATGTATATGTTTTTAAGCCTTCTTGCTACGATTGCAACAGAAGGTCTTATATTTATGGGAATCTATCTGTATGAGACGGAGATTATAGCTGGAGAGTATAAGAAGGTGTGGGGAGCATCTGGACAGGGAAAGATGAGTTTAGGAACCTTTACAATGTCCCAGTCAGTGGCACTTGATGCCTGGGTAATTGCCATATTTACAATCTTGCTTCTGGTTATTTATTTTATACTGATATCGAATAAGTTCGTTATGTATGTCAGAGAAATTATCAATGGAGTAGAGCGGATGAAGTCAGGAGATCTGATGGAAGAAATTCCTGTTCAGGGAGAGGATGAATTTTCAGAAGTAGCAGCTTCGATTAATGAGATGAGGCAGAATCTGTATGAAATCATGGAATCCCAAAAAGCCGTAGAAAAGACAAAGGATGAACTCATTACCAATGTGGCACATGATCTGAGAACACCACTCACATCGATACTTGGTTATCTGGATCTTCTTACGCAGGGAGACTTTCTTACCGAAGAACAAAAGCAGAAGTATCTGGGAATTGTCTCTTCAAAGGCAAAGCAACTGGAGACGCTTGTAAAAGATTTATTTGATTATACAAGATACGACAAGAATAAGGTAAAGATAAAGAAAGAGATTTTGGATATGAATCTTTTTGTTCCTCAGTTGGTGGATGAATTTTATCCAAGTTTTATGGATCATAAATTAGAGTGTCGTACAGATTTTTACGAAGGGGCACTTAATATTGAAGGGAATGGAGAGCTTCTTGCAAGAGCAATCGGCAATTTGATTTCGAATGCTATTAAGTATGGAGCAGACGGAAAGCTTGTAGAAGTGCATACCGGTTTAAAGGATAAGATGGCATTTGTAGCGATTGTTAATTACGGGAAGATTATTCCGGCAGAAGAACTTGATAAGATTTTCGATAAATTTTACAGAGTAGAGAATTCAAGATCTTTAAAAACAGGAGGAACCGGACTTGGACTTGCGATAGCTAAAAATATTGTGAATCTTCATGAAGGAGAAATATGGGCAACAAGTGATGAATCCGGTACAAGATTTCAGATTGAACTTCCGGTCGTGCAGGCACATACGTCAAAAGCCGGAAAATAACAACAAAGATACGAGGAATGAAGTATGATTAATGATTTATTCCGTACTTACAAAAAAATTATAATATTACTTCTTGTACTTCTGTGTTCCGTTGTTTTCTGGTTTTACGGATGTCGGCATCATCAACGGGGGCAAAAGATAGGTGTAGAATGGAACAAGGAGACATTAGAAGGTACGAATGGATACTGTTATAAATTTAAGACAGAGAGCTGCGAGGGAAGTGTTGTTTTTGGTGTAGCAGGATATGTTGCTGTAGATAAGGAGATGCCGGTGACATTAAAGGTTCGTTCTACAGATGAGAGCTTTACCGGGGTAATGAAGGTTACACTTCCCGGTGAGAATGGAAAGGGAATCGCTTATCAGTCAGCAATAAAGTGTAGACAATCACAAGAACAGACCATTACTCTGAATGTTCCACAGCTTGGGAATCCATCCGTGGTCTGCTTTGAGATTAAGGATTCTTTCGGTGTAACTCAGCTATCAAAGAATGTTTCTTTTTCAGATGCGAAAAACAAAGAGAGTGGAAATTCTGATCAGGCGGAAAGTTTAATTGGAATATTAAGCAGTCAGCCAAGACAATTATCTTATTTAAACAACATAGGGATTGGAAAAGAGGATGAAGAAGAGGATATAAAATTAATTTCCTTTTCAAAAAAAAGTATTCCTCAAAGTGCGGAAGCCTTTCAGGGATTAGATGGAATGATTATTGATTCTTTTGATACCAGACAGCTATCACAGGTACAGAAGAATGCTCTTAAAGAGTGGGTTGAAAAATTAGGAGGCAAACTGCTTATTACAGGTGGAGGCCAGCAAAAAGATCCCTTAGAAGGAATCGGAAAAGATTTTGGGGTCGTACAGGAAGGAGTCGGAGTTTCCAGCTTGCATTACGCAGAGGGGGACGATGACGGACAGGATCTTTTGATTCTTATGAGTTCCTTGGAACTTTCGAAAAAATATACCTGGGATTCCTACCAAAACTTTGATCCGGCAATCGCTTATACAGCGACTGTCGGAAGTGGGAAGGTACTAGTGCTTCGCTTTAGCCTTAGCAATACATCTTTTTTGCAATGGAGTGCAAAAGATAAGATGGTTTCGTCTATATTAACTTTGTTTTTAGAAAAGAATGGAGGGACTGAGAACAGGGAGACAAGTCTTTGGTATGTAAAAAAAGCTTTATATGCTTTTATGAAGTCACAATTACCAAATACATTTTATTATGGTGTTTTCTTTATCTGTTATATTTTACTGCTCGTGATGGTTGCCTATTATTATCTGAGAAAGATTAAAAAGAAAGAATATATCTGGGTCGTAGTTCCTGTTTTGGCTATATGCTTTACAGCAGGTATGCTTGTACGTTCCAGAGGAATGAACGGAAATCATAACAGTGCCTTTTCAGCATTACGAGTGAGGGACAGCGAAAAACAGCAGGAAACGATATATTTTCTTTATCAGACAAATGAGGGAGAAGAGACGAGTATCAATCTGCTCCCCTCGGTTACTTCGGTGGTGCCAGTGGATTATAATTACCGGATGATTACCGGAAAGAATGTAAAGACTTCCGGCGAAGATTTTACGATAAATAACACAAAGAAGGGATTTGATATCGCTTTTGAAGAAAGTGTTCCGGGAAGTTCAAGACTTTTGAAATTATCAGGAGATACCGGAGATCATTCAGAAAAAGAAGTGTTTAGACAGAATTTGACAGGGAGTTATACGGCATTTTCAGGAGTGATTACAAACATTTCGAAGAATAATTTTTCAAGAGTTATTTTGATGAGAGATAACCAGTATGTAATTCTTAGGAATGTAAAAGCAGGAGAGAAGGTGTCAGTTTCTGAAAGTATGGTGAAGTGCTGGAATCGTTATGACGAAGAAAATACCGCCTTTGGCACGGAAGATGAAAATACCGTAACAGGAAATCTAATGGAATGTATTCAGCAGACTTACATGAATAGAGAAACCTCCCAAAATGAATTGATTATGGTTGGTATTACGAATGAAAGTGATTTTAAACTTTTTTCAGATGACAATGTTTTAAAGAATCATGTCACAATGATAATTAATCATTTTAATATAAAGGAGAATAGCAGCGGAGAAAAGATTTTAAACATTAATATATCTTGTTTAGAACAAAAAGAAGAGGGGTTATCTATCGGGGAAGATACTTTAGATGATAAGAGGACAGAAGCAGCCTATATATTTGATCGGAAAGAAGATATACAGGCACTTGTCAGGAATAAGGATAACTTTACCGGTAAAATATATGCGTACAATTATTATACAAAAAAGAAGGATAGAATTTTAGTATCCGCAGGTGACTGTATGTATGAGGATGACTTAGAACCATATTTATCAGATTCAGGGGAGATGGTGATCACATATCAGCTAAAAGAAAGTAATGAATATGTGACTGCACCGATAATTTCGTTGATTTATAAAGAATAGCAGGGGGAGAAGAATGCTGGATTTTCAAAATATTTCTATTTGCAGGAAAGGGGTAAAAGTATTAGATGATTTCAATCTAAAAGCCCCGGACGGAGTAATACTGGCATTGCTTGGAGAGGATAAAGAAGCAAAATCCATGCTTCTTAAGACAGCCTCCGGTGGGGAAAAACCAGAAGAAGGACAGATTTATATGGATGGCTTTTCAATCTATGAAGACGGAAGAAATGCTTACTGTAATTTTGGCTATATGTCAAAAGAATATGGATTCTATAATCTTTTAAAGGTTGAGGAATACTATGATTTGTTTTTATCTTTGTATAAAGTAGGAGGACGTTACCGGAGCAGGCGAATCGAAGAAGTTCTTGAAATTCTTGATATGACACAGTATAAACAGGTTTTTATCGGAGAACTGCCCATTGAGACATTTCCATTTTTGTATCTTGGAAAGGCAATCCTGCAGGAACCGGAATGGCTTTTGATGGATGAACCTTTTGATAATATGAGTGTTACGGCAAGAAAAAAGATGATAGGTATTTTGTTAGGTCTGCATGAGAAGGGGACATCAATGATAATCAATACATCGATGTATCCGGAAATGATGGGATTTATTACAGATGTTGTCGTGATAGAAGGAGGAAAGAATCTGACATTTGGACCGGTGGAAGAAGTATATGCGGAAGCATTATGCAAAAGTCCGGTGAGGATGCATATTTTAGCACAGATGGAAAAGGCACTGGAAGTATTAAAAGAAAATCATCTGGTGGACAGAGTAACAGTTGACGGAGATGATGTTATTTTTCGATTTAATGGTGGAGAAAAAGAAGAAGCAGAGCTATTAACAGATTTAGTTGCATCCGGTGCTTTAATTCATAATTATATGCGAGATCAGGTTAACATAGAAGAAATTTTCCGGAGGTAGCAGCGTATGTTGAATCCCTTTTTAAAAGTGGAGTGGTTAAAAGAAGGAAGAAATGTCCGTCTTCCGATGATGATTATTTTTTATAATGCAATTCTTGCATTTATTACAATTTTATTTATGTTTTTTAATGCAGAGTCTTTGCAGGAAGGGTATTCTTATAATACGTCTTCTTATCTGTATCAGTTTTTGATAATAAGTACCTGCCAGATCGGTATGATTTTTGTTCTGATGCCGTTTTCTGTATGGGGATTTTATGCGACGGACAGAGAAAAGCATATGTTAGAAGAATTCGCTATGATACCGGGTTCTTCAAAGCAATTTGTAATTGCAAGAGTTTCTGTAATTATTGCTATTTATATGATGCTTTTTGTATCAAGTCTTCCGATTATTTCTCTGTCTTGTATCTATAGTGGTTTACCGTGGAGAAAAATTATACGACTTGGAATCATGATGCTGATCTGTACATTTTGGAGCACCTCCATTTCTGTTTTTTCCTTTAGTTTCTGTAAAAAAGGAATTTGGGCGTTTGCACAAAATACCATGATCGAAGCAATATTTATTTTGGGAACAATTTTAGCAACAGAAATAATACGTTCTTTTTCAATTTCGGTGACAGGCACAGAAAGTCTTGCACCAATCGCTACTAATTTGTGTATGCTCCTTAGTTTGCTGAATCCTCTGGCAGCGTATATGGGGTATTATGGAAATGTTACAGGAGACAGCGGACTTATGAATCTTTATTGTGGCAGGATTGGAATAGATAGTTCTACGCAGACTTTTTCTTTTTTGTTTTATAAGGCAGCAAGTATCATGTGCATTCTTATGGGAATTGCTTTTATTGCTCTGGCAGTATGGCAGATGGAGAAGCAGGCGAAGGAATAAAGAGTGAAAATAAATGATAAAAAGAAATAAAAACAGGCAGAAATTGTTCGAAAATTTTGTTAAAAAAATAAAAAAGAATAAATAAGAATGAAAACCTTCAAATTATGCGTATACAAAAAGTTTGGATTATGCTATAATTGTGACGTTTATTTGATTGTGAAACACACTTGTGTGCGGCTGACGCACACTGCATATAGGAGGTAGAAATGGATTTGATTTATAAAAGCACAAGAAATAATCAGGAAACAGCAACCGCTTCCGAAGCTATTTTAAAAGGACTTGCCGGAGAAGGAGGTCTGTTTGTTCCTTCATATATTCCAAAGCTTGATAAGTCATTAAAAGAACTTTCAGCGATGAGTTATCAGGAAGTGGCTTATGAAGTTATGAAGCTTTTCATGACAGATTTTACAGAAGAAGAATTAAAACACTGTATTAACAGTGCTTACGATAAAAAGTTTGACACAGAGAACATTGCAGAATTAGTGAAGAAAGATGATGCCTATTATCTTGAACTTTTCCACGGTGCAACAATTGCATTTAAAGATATGGCACTTTCTATTCTTCCATATTTGATGACAACAAGTGCAAAAAAGAATCATGTAAAGAATGAGATTGTTATTCTTACAGCGACATCCGGTGATACAGGAAAGGCAGCCTTAGCAGGGTTTGCCGATGTACCTGGAACAAAGATTATCGTATTCTATCCAAAGCATGGTGTAAGTCCGATTCAGGAAAAACAGATGGTAACACAGCGTGGAGATAATACATATGTTATCGGAATCGAAGGTAACTTTGATGACGCACAGACAGGTGTAAAGAAGATGTTCTCTGATGCAGCACTTGCACAGGAGATGAATGATGCAGGATACCAGTTCTCTTCTGCAAACTCTATCAATATTGGCCGTCTTGTTCCACAGGTTGTATATTATGTTTACAGCTATGCAACATTACTGGCCCGTGGAGATATTTCCGAGGGAGAACAGATTAATGTTGTTGTTCCGACAGGAAACTTTGGAAATATTCTGGCAGCATCCTATGCAAAAGAGATGGGTATCCCAATTGCGAAGTTAATCTGTGCATCCAACGAGAACAAGGTACTTTTTGATTTCTTTACCACAGGATGCTATGACAGAAACAGAGACTTCATCCTCACATCTTCTCCGTCCATGGATATCTTAATCTCCAGCAACTTAGAACGTCTTATTTACCAGACAGCAGGAAGAGATGCAAAGAAGAACAGAGAATTCATGAAAGAACTCAACACAGACGGTGTTTATACGATCACGGAAGAGATGAGAGATCAAATGAAAGACTTCTACGGAAATTATGCAACCGAAGAAGAAACTGCACAGACGATCAAAGAAGTTTATGATAAGACAGGATACATTATTGATACACATACAGCCGTAGCGGCCGCTGTATATAAAAAATATGAAAAAGAAACAGACGACAAGACAAAGACAGTAATCGCATCGACAGCAAGCCCATATAAATTTACAAGAAGCGTCATGAATGCAATTGACCCTGCTTATGACAGTAAGACAGATTTTGAACTCATCGACGAATTAGAAAAATTATCTGGAGTAAAGGTACCACAGGCAATTGAAGATATCAGAAGTGCCGCAGTTCTTCATGACACTGTATGCGAAACAGCAGATATGTGCAAAGAAGTAAAGAGGATTTTAAACATAAAATAATTTGCTGGGGACACAGACGCCGCTTTAGTAGAAGATATTGAGCTGAATTGTATTCAGTCTTCTAAAGAAAAAAGAATTGTTATAAGTTAGATTTTGTTCCGTTGC
>CAKREJ010000076.1 GCA_934317185.1 uncultured Anaerobutyricum sp.
GCTAAGGACATAGATGTTATAGTATACTTTTTGTTTTTTGTAAATTATAAAAGCTTCAGAAAAGCCAGCAGTGCTTCGTATTGTTCGGAATTTAACTTAGCGGCATAATACATTAGACGAAGCTGCTGCTCATTCAATGTTGTAGTTGTATTTTCATCTTCCAGAAAAAACTGTGATAGTGTGATTCCGAAGGCATCACAGATTTTAGTTAATGATGGAATGGTCGGAAGCATATTTTTGCGATACCATGAGGAAATCGTGGACTGCGTAAGTCCGGACCGTTCCGCAAGTTGATATTCTGTCCAGTTTCTTTCTTTTCTTAAATCAACAATTCTTTTTAAAATATCCATTTGAAATCTCCTTAAATTAAATCTATCTATGAAGTTAGAAGTCCATGTATATACGTTAATTGTAGTAAAGGAAAGCGTTTCGAAATAATATTCATAAACGTATAATTAAAACTATAATAAGAAACGGGAATACCCTTTTATTTTACTGAGATAAATTGTGAATCTTATTGTTGCTTTTTGCTGAAAAAACCAATATAGTAGAAGTAGGAGAATTTAAAAATGTACTTATTTAGAACGAACTGGCAAAACTATGTGGATATTGTTTTGTTCTTTGTTTTAAATAATTACAAATGTTTAAAGGAGAAGGAGGGAGTCTATGTTTTATCGTTGTAAAAGCTGTGGTGGTAATGTGATTTACGACCCGGATAAGAAGAGAATGATATGTGAGAGTTGTGGCAATGAAGGGGAGCCAGAGCTGATTGCTCAGGAGAAAAAACAGGTATGTAATAACTGTGGTGCGGAGATTGAAGCAGATAAGCTTGGTTTGTCACTTAAGTGTCCATACTGTGGTACCTATGTGATTTTTGAAGACAGAATGGAGAATGAATATGAACCCAATCTGGTACTGCCTTTTGCAATCAATAAGCATAAGGCGCTGGAACTCTTAAAAGAAAAGTTTCCAAAGCAGTTATTTCTTCCGGCTAATTTCTGTGCTGCTTCTACGATAGAGTCGATGGAAGGAATGTATGTGCCATTTTGGATGTATGACTTACATACCCATGTACATTTTGAAGGAGAGGCAGATAAAATAAGAACCTGGGAAGAAGGGGATTATGATTGTACGGAGACGAGTACCTATCGTATTTTAAGAGATTTTGATGTGGATTATGATAAGATTCCTGTAGATGCCTCAAAGGCAATGCCGGATGACATGATGGATTTAGTGGAGCCATATAAATATGAAGCGTTGGGAGATTTTGATGCGAAGTATCTTTCTGGTTTTTTTGCAGAAGTTTATGATGAAGATAAAGATACTCTTTTGCCAAGAGCAAAGAAAAAGGCAGATAAGTACAGTCAGAAGTATCTCGGAAGCTATAACGTAGAATACGATGCAGTAAGACCAACTATAAATGATAAAAACAGTACGGAAAAGGGATCTTTTTATTCTTTTCTTCCGTTATGGCGGTATGTGTATCGTTACGGTGGGAAGAATTATGAGTTCTATGTGAATGGTCAGACAGGAAAGGCAGTAGGAGAGGCACCGACTAGTATGAGTAAAGCGGTTGTGTGGTTTATAGCTGTTTTTGGCTCGCTGTTCTTTACAGTGGAAATGCTTCTGTATTTGTTGGGGGTGATGTAAATGGCAAAAACTTATCGTAGAATATTAATATTTATTGTTGTGCTAGGCATTTTAATGGGACTGGTCGGTAAAAAGTTTGAAGGGGATCAATATGTTAATACAGAGCCTCGCAAGAATACAGAATGCACTCTTACAAAGAGGGTATTTGATGATGCAGATGTTCTTAGCGATGAAGAGGAGGAGAAGCTGGAGGCATTAATTGCAGAAAAAGAAGAACTGATCGGTGGAGATCTTGTTCTTATGACGACAAATGATGCAAGTCTTGATACGATGGAGAAACTTCGTGATTATACACAGAATTACTATAAAAAGAATAAGGTTGGCTGGGATCAGCCTATCGGAAGTGGAGCGATTTATGTAGATGACTGGGAGACTAGATATACCTGGCTTGCTACCCGTGGTATAGTAAAGGACAGATTATCTAAGGATAATACAGACTATATTGTGGAAAAAACGAACGATATTGTGAATAAAGATCCTTATAAAGCATATACACGGTTGATAAACCTGATAGCAGAAGAAACAAAAACGAGTCCAATGTTCCATATTAATATCAGCCCGATATGGGTAGCACTCGGCTGTCTTGTCGTATCAATTATATTTATAGTGGCACAGCTTTCCGGACAGGTAGGGAAAGATACGGTTAAAAAGTCTACCTATGTAAAGAAGAATGGAGTACAGTTAAATGATAAACAAGATATTTTCCTTCATTCTCATGTGACAAGAACGAAGAGGAAGTCGGATGATGACAGTGGAAGCAGTTGTAGTGGAACGGATGATTTTGGTGGCAGTGGAGGAAGCCATTAAGAGGAAGCCATTATATAGTAATTTATTAAATTAAACAGACGAATTTAAAAAACTTATAGCAGCAGTTGTGCCAAGAGTGCCAGCTACTGCTATAAGTTTTTTGTTTCTTATAAATTATTTTCACAAGTATCTTATATATGCTATAATCAAATGGCATAAAATATATTCTTAAAATGTCCGGTAGTTAATTTTGAGTTTATCGGGAAGCTTAAGAGATACAAAATATAAGTGAGGTAAAACAATGAACAAAATCAAAATTGGTATTGTGGGTTATGGTAATATTGGCCGTGGCGTAGAACAGGCTATTAAACGTAATGATGATATGGAACTGGCTGCTGTATTTACAAGAAGAGATCCTTCTACTGTATCTATTCAGACAGAAGGTGCCGTTGTAAAGCATTTTGATGATATGGTATCTATGAAGGGAGAAATTGATGTAATGATTCTCTGCGGAGGTTCCGCAACGGATCTTCCGGTGATTGGGCCGGAAGTTGCTGCCTCCTTTAACACGATTGACAGTTTTGATACTCATGCAAAAATTCCTGAATATTTTGCAAATGTTGATAAGGCAGCAAAAGAAGGAAAGAATATCAGTATCATTTCTGTTGGCTGGGATCCGGGAATGTTCTCTTTGAATCGTCTGTATGCAGAATCTATTCTTGTACAGGGAAGTACATATACTTTCTGGGGAAAGGGTGTAAGTCAGGGACATTCGGATGCAATCCGCCGTATTGAAGGTGTGAAAAATGCTATACAGTATACAGTTCCTGTTGAAGCTGCTGTTGAACAGGTAAGAAGTGGTAGTGAGCCTGAGCTTACAACAAGACAGAAGCATTTGAGAGAATGCTATGTTGTTTCGGAAGAGGGAGCAGATAAAGAGGCTATTGAGAATGCTATTAAGACAATGCCGAACTATTTTTCTGATTATGATACAAGCGTAACTTTTATTACGGAAGAAGAATTAAAAGCACAGCACAGCAAGATGCCGCATGGAGGATTTGTTATTCGTACCGGCGAGACAGGATGTGAGGGCAGCAAACACGTTATTGAATATTCTTTAAAGCTTGACTCTAATCCGGAATTTACAGGAAGTGTACTCGTTGCTTATGCACGTGCTGCCTGCAGACTTTCTAAGAAGGGAGAATCCGGTGCAAGAAGTGTGTTTGATATTGCTCCGGCAATGTTGTCACAGAAAACTCCGGAAGAATTAAGAGCAAGCCTGTTATAAAAAGGAGAAAATATTATGCCAGTGTTTGATTTTAGTAATATGCAGGCGAAAAAAGAGCCTGTGCGATGTACATATACTATGGTCTATTCGGATAATGACCATGCTTCACCGGAAAATCCCATTCTTGTAATTGATAATACAAAAAGAGAATGGAAACACCATTCTTTTGGTATTTTTTCTAATCCAAATAAACAGACTACATTTGAATTTGAAGAAGAAGATGGCACGATCAGTTCAGATATTTTAAAAGTAGATGCCCGTTTTGTCAGTCTGTTAAAGTGGCTTGGAGAACATCATATTCATATTCAGCTTTCTGGTGCTAATACGCCAGAAGGGTATGCTGTATATAAAATTCAGGAAATCTCTTTTGGTGGAAGAACGAAGCTGTCTGCGGAGGATGGATTTTTACAATTTATGATCGAACGTCTTTTTGCAAGTGGTGCCCCGGCAGAAGAAGATTCCAATTCTAAGGAAGACGAGGAAGACAGTGATGAAATGAAGCTTACCAGTCTACAAAGTATCACTGACTTTATGACCTGTGCGGGAAGAACGCTTCCAGACAATATTCGTCTCTGGGCCAGAAGAAATCTTGCCGTGGCTCGTTCTCGTGAGGTGTCCCCGGAAGAGAGACGTCACGCACAGCGTGCGTTATCCATTATGATGAATATTCAGTGGAAAAGTGATTATTTTAAATCAATTGATCCAGAAGAAGCCAGACGAATTCTTGATGAAGAGCTTTATGGAATGGAGCGGGTAAAACAAAGGATCATCGAAACGATTATCCAGATTAACCGTACGCATACACTGCCTGCATACGGTCTTCTGCTTGTTGGTCCTGCCGGAACCGGAAAGTCCCAGATCGCCTATGCTGTGGCTCGTATTTTAAAGCTTCCGTGGACAACCTTAGATATGAGTTCCATTAATGATCCGGAGCAGTTAACCGGAAGCTCCCGTATTTATGCGAATGCAAAACCGGGAATTATTATGGATGCCTTCTCAATGGCAGGAGAATCCAATCTTGTTTTTATTATCAATGAGCTTGATAAAGCAAACTCCGGCAAAGGAACCGGAAATCCTGCTGATGTTCTTCTTACATTATTAGATAATCTAGGATTCACTGATAATTATATGGAATGTATGATCCCTACCGTTGGTGTTTATCCGATCGCAACTGCAAATGATAAAAGTCAGATCAGCAGTCCGTTAATGTCTCGTTTTGCGGTTATTGATATTCCAGACTATACACCAGAAGAAAAAAAGGCAATCTTTTCTGAATTTGCCCTTCCAAAAGTGCTGAAGAGAATCGGCTTACGTGAAGGAGAATGTATTATGACGGAAGATGCATTAGATGCAGTTATTGACATCTTTTCAGATACGAGCGGTATCCGTGATTTAGAACAGGCTGCAGAGCATATTGTGGCAAATGCATTATATCAAATTGAAGTAGATCATTTAGAACAGGTAATTTTCACCGGAGAAATGGTAAAAGAATTGTTACTTTAATTATTGAATCATCTGGTGTTGTTTGATAGAATATTTATGTTTATAGTATAATGAGTTAGTGTGTGTGAAGTATGGCAGCGAAGCTGCCGTCCTCGCACTAATCCATCATAATAGATAGAAGGAGAAAGAACAGAAATGATTATTCGTTTAAAGGATGGTTCTGAAAAAGAATATGCACAGCCAATGTCTGTGCTTGATATTGCAAAAGATATTAGTGAAGGTCTTGCAAGAAATGCATGTGCAGGACAGGTGAATGGGGAGACTGTCGATCTTCGTACTGTAGTTTCCGAAGACAGCGACTTAAATATTCTTACATTTAATGATGACGAAGGTAAGCTTGCGTTCCGTCATACAGCTTCTCATGTACTTGCACAGGCTGTAAAGCGTTTATATCCGGAAGCAAAGCTTGCAATTGGACCGGCAATCGAAGAAGGTTTTTATTATGATTTTGATATGGCTCCGCTTACAAGAGAAGACTTAGATGCCATTGAAAAAGAGATGAAGAAAGTAATTAAGGAGAATCCTCCAATTGAAAGATATGAACTTCCAAGAGAGGAAGCGATTGCTTTTATGAAGGAGAAAGAGGAGCCTTACAAAGTAGAGCTTATCGAAGATTTACCGGAAGATGCTACAATCAGCTTCTACAAACAGGGCGATTTCACAGACCTTTGTGCTGGACCTCACTTAATAAGTGTAAAGCCGATCAAGGCATTTAAGCTTACCGCTTCTTCAGGAGCTTACTGGAGAGGCAATGAGAACAACAAGATGCTTACTCGTATTTACGGAACAGCTTACACAAAGAAAGCAGACCTGGAAGAACGTCTTAAATATTTAGAAGAAATTAAACTTCGTGACCATAACCGTCTTGGTCGTGAAATGGAGTTATTTACAACAGTAGATGTTATTGGACAGGGTCTTCCACTGCTTCTTCCAAAGGGAGCAAAGATCGTTCAGACATTGCAGAGATGGATTGAAGATTTAGAGGATAATGAATGGGGCTATGTAAGAACAAAGACTCCATTAATGGCAAAGAGTGACCTTTATAAGATTTCCGGACACTGGGATCATTACAAAGATGGAATGTTTGTACTTGGTGACGAGGAGAATGATAAAGAAGTATTAGCACTTCGTCCAATGACATGTCCATTCCAGTATTATTGTTACAAGAATACTCAGAAATCTTACAGAGATCTTCCTTATAGAATGAGTGAGACATCTACACTTTTCCGTAACGAAGATTCTGGAGAGATGCATGGTTTAACCCGTGTTCGTCAGTTCACTATTTCAGAGGGACATCTGATCATCCGTCCAGACCAGACAAACGATGAGTTAAAGGGCTGTCTTCATTTAGCACAGTACTGTCTTGGAGTACTCGGTGTACAGGATGATGTGACCTATCGTCTTTCTAAATGGGATCCGAACAATAAAGAAAAATATCTTGGGGATGATGAATATTGGGAGACAACACAGGATGCCATCCGTAATATTTTAGTAGAGCAGGGAGTACCTTTTGTTGAGGCAGAAGGAGAAGCTGCATTCTACGGACCAAAGATTGATATTCAGGCTAAGAATGTATATGGCAAAGAAGATACTATGATTACGATTCAGCTTGACTGTGCTATCGCAGAGAACTTTGATATGTACTACATTGACCAGAATGGAGATAAACAGCGTCCATATGTTATTCACAGAACATCTATGGGATGTTACGAGAGAACACTTGCATGGCTCATCGAGAAATATGCAGGTAAGTTCCCTACATGGCTCTGTCCAGAACAGGTACGTGTACTTCCTATTTCTGAGAAGTTTGCTGACTATGCAGAAGAAGTAAACAAAGAACTTAAGAAAAATGGTATCTTAAGTACAGTAGATAATCGTTCCGAAAAGATCGGCTACAAGATTCGTGAAGCACGTCTTCAGAAGCTTCCATATATGTTAGTAGTAGGTGCACAGGAACAGGAAACAGGAAAAGTATCTGTAAGAAGTCGTTTTGCAGGAGATGAAGGTCAGAAAGATTTAAAAGACTTTATTTCTGCAATCTGTGAAGAAATCCGTACAAAAGAGATTCGTCAGGAAGTAGAGCAGTAAGAATCCTTGTGCTCTGATACAGACGCCTCATAGAAGATAATAATCCCTATTTGTGACTTTCGTCGCGGCGTGTTGAATGTTCGCTTTAGCGCTCGCATCCAACACTTGCTCCCAGGTCACAAATAGGGATTATTTATCTTCTATGAGGCTGTACTGTGATAACTTCAGGTGATCAAGTATTCTTATTTAGCAACCTTTACCTGCAGTAAATTGGAATTTATTAGGAAAACTGAGTTGGAAAGCTGGAAAAATTGATAAAAAAATAACAATTCAATAAGCCGCATATGTGGTGTAAATGATAAAAATACAGAAAAAGTACAATATCTAGTATTTTTTTGAATAAATAAAAAAATATTAAAAAAAGCTTGACGTAAGTATACTGTTATGATAATATAATATCCGTTGCACATGAGAAACACATTTTTAAAAGAAAAATGTAAAATATCTTAAAAGAAAGTTAAAAAACTTCTTGACAGATTAGAAAGTGTGTGATAACATATAAAAGTTCGCATCACAGAGAACAAAAATCTTCAAAAAAGAGGATGAAAAGTTTTTTAAAAAAGTTCTTGACAAGAGCAAAACGATGTGATAAAATATAAAAGCTTTCAAGAAAGAAAGCTTAAAACCTTGATAACTGAATAACAAAACAACCTTGAACGTTAATTCAAATTTCATTCGGGTTTTCCTGAGAGTGATGT
>CAKREJ010000077.1 GCA_934317185.1 uncultured Anaerobutyricum sp.
ATGTGACCTCGGAGCGAGTAAAGAATGCGAGTTTTTACGAGTATTCTTCACGGAGCGACTACTGGCACAGATGCTATTTGATACTTTTTTATTTTTCGTCCGTTTTTAACGAAGTAAATTAGTATTTGTCTTTTTTTGCGTTTGTTTTTTTGCATAAATTGTCTATAGCCGCATATTTAGTATTATGGCAACTTTTTAGGATACTTTTAAGAAAAAGAGTATTTCAGGAGAAAAAGAAAGTAAGGAGAGTGCAAAATGTGGAAAAATGTAAAGAGAATGTTATCATGTATGCTTGCACTGATATTATTGTTATCTGTGGTAAATGGACAGCAGATTTTTGTACGGGCAGATAGTGAGGCGGTGATAAAAGGGCAGTCGGACAATAAAATAGAAAATGAAGAAGTAAAAGGAGAACAAGAAGGAGCTTCTTCTGTAAAAACAACGGGGCAAATACCGGAAAAAACGACGGAAGAATCGACAGAGGAAAAATCAGAAAAAACGACGGAAGCTGGTAGGGCAGATGAAGAATCGGACAAGTCCGATGAAAATAATGAAAATGATAGAAGTAATGGGAATGATTCAGATATTCAGGATAATTCAAAAGAAATAGAAGATACTACACAGGAGAATAAAGACAGGGAAGAAGCGGCGGAAAATACGTCAGAAGATGTAACAGATACTACGGAAGAGGAAATTCCTTCACAAGAACAGGAAGCTGATAATACGAAGGAGACAGGAACTATTATCTCAACGGAAAAGACAGCTGCAAAAGTGTCTGAAAAAGAAGTAGAGTATGTTCCAAAAAGCCAGCCAAAAGGAATGAATATAAAAGCATATGCGAAAGAAAATGTTTTTCCAAAAGGAACGGTAATAAAAATAAAAGAATTAGAAAATAAAAAAAGAGACAGTGCAGAACAGGTGTTGATAAAAGAAAAAGTGTCTTACGATAATTTTCGTGGATATGATATTAGCTTTTATGATAAAACAGGAAAAGAAATAGAGCCGGATGAAGGAACGGTGAGGCTGGAGGCAGAATTAGATAAAGGTCTGTTTCCAAAAGGTATGCAGGAGGATACTCTACAGATACAACATTTAAAAGAAGAAAAGAAGGCAAGAACGGTTGAGACAGTAGCAAAGGCAGCGAATGATAAAATATATGTCAATAAAGATAAGATCAAGGCAACATTTGAGGTGCGAAGCTTTTCGGATTTTATTTTCACATGGAAGGGGGATACTACAGCAGCAGCACCGCTAAAGGTAACTGTTAGCAGAGCTGTAATAGAAAAACAAATCTCTCATCAAAAGTATGCAGTGTTAAGGGAGGACGGAACGTATGATCTCACGCTCACTGTGGCAGGGAAAAAAGGTACACAGACTAATAAGGCCAAGTTGGATGTGGTGTTTATTCTTGATAAATCCGGAAGCATGTCAGAAAAATTTGGAAAAACAACAAAATGTATGGCAGCATCTAATGCAATGAATGGTCTGGCTGAAAGTCTTAGTGAAAATACAAATATTGATGCTAAGTTTTCTTTAGTTACTTTTAGTGGAAATACTTTTGATGGAACGTGGAATGATGCACAGATAGCCGTAGGATGGACCGGCGATGCATCGAAGATAAAAAGTGCGTCAGCTCCGGATTCTTATGGTGGAACAAACTATCAGGCAGGTATCCGAACAGCAAAAGAATTACTTTCAGCAAAGAGAGAAAATGCGATGACGGCGGTTATTTTTCTATCAGATGGTGATCCGACTTTTTATTATAATACATATGGAGAGACAGAAGGCAAAGGAAATAATAATGACCCGGGTGGAACAGCTAATTTAACAGCTTCATTGAATGCGGCAAAAAACGAAATCGCAAATCTTGGTACGAATTATTTTTATACAGTTGGTGTGGGAAGTGCAAGTGATTATACGAATTTAAGTGCTTTATGCACTTCTTCTGGTGTAAGTGGAGCAAGAAATTTTGATGGCACCGACACAACCGAATTAAATAATGCATTTAATACGATTGAGTCAGAAATATTAACCTTTCTATGCTCTGATGTTTTCGTTGAAGATGTATTAAGTGAGAATGTGGAACTTGTAAAGAATGAAGAGGATTCCTTTAAGCCTCTTAAAATTACAGTAGAAGATAAAAATGGAACTGTAGTTGCCCAGGGAGAGGATACCGTTACTTTTAAAGATGGAGATCGGGAGGTTTCTTTACAGGCAGGCTACGACAGTAAGGCAAGAAAAATCACGTTGAACTTTCCGGCAGATTATCAGTTAAATGCAGATTATACATATAAAGTAACTGCGAACATTGCCGCAACGGAAAAAGCTTATGCAAATTATCGTAAAAATGATAATAAGTATGTGGATACAGGAGATGCGGGAACAGGAACACATGCAAAAGAAGAAGGAATGTATTCTAATCAAAACAATGAAGCAAAGCTGACCTATACATTTCGAGGAACAAAGTATACAGAATTTTATGACAAACCGGTTATAAAGCTTCATCCCGGGAAGCTTATTTTAGAAAAAGAACTGGAGGGACTTGATGATCTTACGAAAGAGGAACTTACACAGTATAAGAAAAATTTAAAATTTGTGATTAAAGTAACGACGAAAAAGAATACAGAATTAAAAAATGAAGAAAAAACACTGGAAGATTTTGAACTAAAAAACGGAAAATATATTTATACAGTAATGGAAGGTATTGATCCGGGAAGTATATATGAAATTCAGGAAAAAGATGGAGAGATAGAAGGGTATGAATGGAAAAACAGCGAAGATAAAAGGAGTGAGAATGGGACAATAGAAAAAGATAAGACAGCAACAGTATCTTTTCAAAATATATACAACAAGAAGCAGATGATTCCTCCAACTGGTATTTCTACAACAATGATGGCCTGGCTGCTCATGACAGGAGCAACACTTGTATTAGGTCTGGTATTTTTATTGTTTGAAATTCAAAGAAAGAGAAGAATGGTATGACGGAGATAAAAGCATTTTTAATTCGATTTGTAAGCTTACTCATTTTCCTGTGGCTTCTTTTTGGGGTATGCTTTGGAATTGCACCGATGTATGGGGATGATATGTTTCCTCGTATTAGCAGTGGAGATATTCTTCTATATTATCGGTTAGGGAAAACATATAATAGCGGAGATGTTCTTGTTTTTAAGAAAGAAGGAAAATTGAGAAGTGGAAGAGTGGTAGCTCATGGTGGCGATTCTGTGGAAATTACAGGAGAAGGAGAGTTGAAAGTAAATGGAAATATCGTTGTAGAAAACAATGTCTTTTATAAAACGTATCCCTATAGCAAAAAAAAAGTAAGCTATCCACTTGATTTAAAAAAAGACGAGGTATTTTTACTTTGTGATTACAGAGAAGGCGGAAAAGACAGTCGCTATTTTGGGGCAATTTCTAAAAAAGAAATTAAGGGAAAAGTGATTACAGTTTTAAGACGTTCTAATTTATAGTAATAGAACTTGTTTTCCAAGTAAAATGGATTGTGGCAACCTATATGTTGAAATGCTGCAGAGATGGTATCATATGTAATTCGGAGAATGCAACTTTCCCCGCTAATCCGGATGCATTTGATATAGGCGGAAAGAGAGACTTTCCGCCGATAGATAAGCGATAGTAACAAGGTTTTGATGAAGAAAGAGAGGAAATGTTATGAGAACGGACAAAAAGAATTTTTCAACCCGGCTGGCAACAGTAATGATGGCAGGAACACTGGCAGCGGGAATACTTGGAACAAGTGCTTTTGCAGCAGAAATTCAGCCCGGTGATCCTATTAACAATGTTACTGTAAAGAAAACTGTGCTGACGGACGGAAATACATATGCACCAAATACTACTTTTGCTTTTACGGTGGAAAATGGAAGAGCGGGTCATTATGATGGAAATGTCGTGTATGGAGGTGTGACAGACGGATTAAAGGAAGGAGCAGGTGCTGTTTTTTCTCCGACAAAGGAGGGAATGACAGAGGTAGCGGCTTCCTACAGTGCCACAGGAACACTTGTTACAGATGCAAGTAAGTTCGGCAGAGCAGGTGTTTATCATTATATTGTAAAAGAGGCAGCGAATAATTACGAAGGTATTCAGAGAGATTCTGCCGCCTATGATGTGTATGTATATGTCTATGAAAAAGCAGACGGAAGCCGTTATGTAGGTGATGTTGTCTCGACAAAGACAGTTGGCAATGAAATCAAAAAAGTAGACCTTGCTTTTTCAAATAATTATGGAGAGGGCGAAAATGATTCTACTCACGATATTACAATTAAAAAGGTAATCACCGGTAATCAGGCAAAGAAGAGTGATACTTTTACCGTAAATGTAGTGGTAAATGGAGCAGATGATGAAATGTATAAAGTTGTAGTAAATGAAGGGAAAGCAGGAGCAGTTACAGATAACCTTATCAGTAAAGCATCAAAAAGCTTTACAGTAACAGACAATACAACAATCCGCATTTATGGTCTTACGGACAGCGATACTGTAACAGTAACAGAGGCAGAGAATAACGATGGTTATGTAGCATCATATAGTAAGGTGACAAACAGTGCAGGAACAGATTATTCAGATGAAACAATTAATGCAGGTATCAATGTGACACAGGATGCATCAAAAGCGGAAGTGACAAATACTAAGAATGCTAAAACACCAACGGGTATTGTTATGAATTATGCACCATATATTTTTATGATTGTTCTTGCCGGAACAATGGTAGTATTTTTCTTTCGCAAAAAAAATCATAAAGAGGCATAAGTAATAAAAGTTTTTGTAAAACTACGGTAGGATTTACGATAGAGCAGGGGGAAGAATCATGGGAGTAGCAATTCGTATTACGAAAGTGGGTAATCGGATTCTTAATATTATTGTAGCGGGAATTGTGTTATTTCTCCTTCTATACGGCGGATATTCTCTGTGGGATACTTATATGAGTGCCAAAAGAGCATTTTTGTCAGATGATCTTCTTTCCTATAAGCCACAGCCGGGAGAGGGAGCTAATCCATCTTTGGAGGAGTTGATGGAAATAAATCCGGATGTAACTGGCTGGATTACAATAAAAGGAACACATATTGATTATCCGATCGTACAGGGAAAAGACGATATGGAATATATAAATAAGGATGTGTACGGTGAGTTTTCTTTATCTGGCTCTATCTTTTTATCCTATATGAATAAAAAAGATTTTTCAGATTATTATAATCTGGTATATGGACACCATATGGCAAATGGGGGAATGTTCGGAGATGTGGTGTCCTTTACAAAAAAGGACTACTTTGATAAACATAAAACCGGAGAATTGTATCTTCCGGATAAAACAATGAAAATAGAACTGTTTGCCTGTGTGAAGACAGTAGCTTCCGATTCACAGATTTATAATCCGCAAATTATAGCAAAGAAGGCAGAAACCCAGAAGGTTTTTCTTGATTATATCAGAGAAAATTCGGTCTGCCAGCGTTTGGAAAATATAAAAACCAATGATAAGATCATTGGCTTATCTACCTGTTCAGAAGTAGAAACAAATGGAAGAGTTGTACTTTTTGGAAGACTTACTGAAATTAAGAAAGCCGTTAAAAGCAAAAGAGGGCAGAGTAAAGGAGGTGCGGAAAAGAAAAATGAAACGAAATAAAACAAAAAGCAGTTGGACACGAACAATAATTTCATGTGTTCTTGTAATATTGTTTCTGTTTTCGTTAAAATTAAAAATGGTCTATGCGAAAGAAAACGATGGAAATTGTGTGATCTCTATTCCGATTGCGGTGGAGTTAAAGGCAGATACCCAAAATATAACGCCGGAAGTGTTGAAATATAAACTGAAATCCACAGATAACGGAAAGATTACAGAGAATGTAGTTTGCGAAATATCTGTAAGTAAAACAGGAATTACAACAGGAAGCTTTAATGAAATAAGATATGTAGAGCCGGGGGATTATCATTATAAAGTGTATCAACAGGAAGGGGACAATCAAAATATAGCTTATGATAATTCTGTATATGAAGTGACGGTTCGTGTTGTGAATACAGAAGACGGAAGTCTTACAGCCGAGGTATGGGCACTAAAAGATGAAACAGAACAAAAAGTGAATGAAATAAAATTTATTAATTATTACAAGGCAGACTCGCAAACAACGAAAAAGCCCAGAACAGATACGACACATCATACGGTAACAAATACCATTACAAGGTCCTCTGTCGGAACATCCTCTCCAAAAACCGGAGATATAAGCAATCTGTTTTTGTGGGGAGTGATCGCAATCTTATCGTTATTATGCATTGTTATTTTTATTTTCGCAGGGAAAAGAAGGAATATACAAAGCTAAACAAAAGTAAGTGAAAAAGAAAAAATAAACGAAAAACAGGTAGGAAAATTCTACAGATATTTTGTGCAGTAGCGGCATGGAATATCTGTGGGATTTTTTTGGTCAAACATTTTTGATTATCCATTGAAAAAATAAATATTGTAAGATATTATATTCAAAATACCGAGGCATTCTCGGATTTTAATAAATCGCCGGCAACTATTGGGATTTCCACAGTAATATTTTTATGTGTCAGGTGATATGGAACTGTAAAAAGATTCTTAAAATATAAGTCAAAAAAGGAGAATACTATGGAGCGTTGTTCTAAAATGAAAAAAATGTATATAATGATGGCATTTAGTTTAATAAGCTTATTTTTTATTCCACAAAGTACGCAGGCAGCAACAGTGAAGCGTCCTTCACAGGTAACCGGACTTACCGTAAAGCTGACAGCGAAAAACACGGCAAAACTAACCTGGAAAAAAGCGGGGAACGCAAAACAATATCAGGTATATTGTTCTGTAAACAAAGGAAACTATAAAAAAATTAAAACAACAAAAGCAACATCATTTACTCAGAAAAAGTTAAAAAATGGGGCAACTTATGTTTATAAGGTAAGAGGAATAAATCAAAAGAAAACAGGTAATTACTCTTCGGTACAAAGAATCCGCACCATATCTGCGGCTAATCCGGGACTTTCCGTTTCTGCAAAAGGAGCAGCAGCTACTTTAGGATGGAAGAAAGTAATAAACGCAACAGGATATTATATATACAAAGCAGGAGCGAACGGAAGCTGGAATAAGATTGCTACAACTAAGGAACGCAGCTATGTAGTAAAAGGTCTTCAATTAGGAGGAAGCTATACATATAAAGTAATACCATATCTTAGTGCAAACGGTAAAACTTTTAAAGGAAGCAGTTCTTCTAAAAAATTGATAATGCCAACTTCTGGCTGGCTTTTAGATTATGTACAGCCATATAGAACATCGACAGGGTATGTTAACTGTAATACAAAGAAATTTAGTATGAGTGGAAAAAACTATACCCATGGTTTTACGACAACAGGCCGTGGACTGACAAAGAAGGACATTTATTTTAATCTGGGAGGCAAGTATTCTACTTTACAATTTAAAGCAGGAATCTGTGATGAACCGAAGTGGTCTCTGTATCAAAACGGAAGAGTTAAGATTTATGATGGAACAAAGTTATTAAAACAAATAGAAATTAAGGATTTTAGTGTGCCGGAATATACCGTTGATATTAAAGGATGCACGAATTTAAAGATTGAAGTATCACAGCTTATAAAAATTCCAGGTCAGAATGTTGATACAGACTTAACAAATACACGGTATGGTTTTGCGGATGTGAAACTTACAAAATAAAAATGATTCCCCTTGACATTTGTGTTAAAAAGTATATAATAAAAATACTACGGTTCAAAGAACCCTTATGGGGGCTTGTACTGGTTTCGACGGGGATTTTGAACGTGGGGCAGCCATCCGTGGTCCGGGACCACGTTAAAACTC
>CAKREJ010000078.1 GCA_934317185.1 uncultured Anaerobutyricum sp.
TAATCGATAATCTATCAAAACAGCCAATTCGTTCCGTCTTCTCCCCCACTTCCTTCCATACTATTTAATTCTCATCTTCAGTTTAGCAACAGACAGAACCGTGCGAAATAAAAAATCCTTATTTGTGGCCTCGGAGCAAGTATTGGATGCGAGCTTGTAAGCGAGCATTCAACACGCCGCGACTAAAGTCACAAATAAGGATTCTTTTATTTCCGCGGTTCGTCCGTTCTTAATAGATTAAATAGTAAATCACAATTACAAATTTAGTTTTTCCTTTTGATATTATACAACTACAAACAAGAGCGAAACAAAAGGAGGATATATAAGATGAAAATTAAAGTATTACACCAAGGCGATAAGGTTTTAAATGTTACATCTGAGTTTATCGTTATAAAGCGAGTGAATGGAGAAGTCGATATCATGCCAATCATTGTCACAGACATGGGGTTACAGGTGGAAATGAATAACGTTGTGACAATAGGATATGGTGACAATGTTATTGAAACTGAAACAGAAGAAGGAATAAAAATTATTAGTTTTTAAAGGAGAAAAGGTATGGCTGGAAAAAAGAACAATGGAGTAGTTGCAGTTATTTCTGATTTAACAAATGAACAGGCAGCACAGTTAACGAAAGAAATTATAAAAGCAAAAAGAAAGGTTGCACCGAAAGGAAGAGGAATGATTAGTTCAGGAATGAAAGAAAATCTGGGATTGCTTATCAATAAGGGTAGAGAACGTTTATTGGAACAGTCAGCATCAGAGAGAAAAAGAAAAAAGTAATCGCTAAGAGAAGGAATAGGTTTTGTAAGGTACAAAAAGGGCAATAAGATGAAAAAAGTATTAAATAAATGGAGGAAAAGATGATGAGAGTAATAAATACAAAAAAAATTAGCTGGGAATTGGTTTTTAAATTTATTTTGATGCTTATTGAAGTTTTAGGTAAATCAGAAGATCAGGCTATTTTGCAGGCAGCGTCAAAGTTTGGAATAGATAGAACTATAGTTAAACGGGAATTTGCTAAAAGAAGATAAGAGAAAAATGGTATTTAAATAAAATCCAAACAAAAAGGAGGATATACAAGATGAAAAAGAGAGGTTACGAGCATTGCAAAGCTCAAAAAAAAGCAAAAGAGCGGGATGGATATGTTTGTCAGATTTGTGGATCCTCTGAGAATGTAGAAGGACATCATTTGCTGGATTATCAATACGGAGGTTCATTTAAATTAGATAACATAGTTACACTGTGTAGGAAATGCCATAAAAAGGTGCATAAAGGTGAAATTGATTTAATCAAGTTTTAGGAGGTAATTATGAATTTGTTAGCAAAAATTTTGGAGTCAGCATTTAGTCTTACAATAATTATTCTTAAAAAGAAATGATAAAAAGTTGAAGAATAAGTGTCAAATCAATAAGACAAGTGATATGTAAATAAATATTTAAGTTAATTAAGGAGAAATAGATTATGAAAACAATGGATAGAGTGTTGGTAAAAGATAGAAATGAAGAGATGGGGTTTTATGAACAGCTTGAAAGTCAAGGAATTCATATTTCAGAGAGTCAGAGAAGTCGGATTAATTCTCGATTGTCTGAAGTTTTGAACTATGAACCGACAGTAGGAATCTTTGGAAAAACAGGAGCAGGTAAATCAAGTCTTTGTAATGCACTGTTCGGCAAAGACATCTGTAAAATCAGTGATGTTGAGGCGTGTACCCGAGAAAAGCAGGAAATTTTATTAAACATGGACGGAAATGGAATTAAGCTGTGGGATGTTCCTGGTATAGGAGAAAATGAAGAGAGAGACAAAGAGTATGCAAAATTATATGGGGAGCTCATTCCTCAAATGGATTTGGTATTGTGGATTGTAAAAGCAGATGATAGAGCTCTGGCATCAGATGAGAAGTTTTATAAAAATATTGTCAAAAAATATGTAGATGAAGGAAAACCATTTTTTATTGTATTAAATCAAATTGATAAAGTTGAGCCATTTAGAAAATGGGATGAAGAAGGTCATAGACCAGGAATAGAACAATTTCAAAATATTCACCGTAAAATAAATGATGTTGCCAGAGCATTTGATGTCGCACCATCAAAGGTTATTCCAATTTCTGCAAATGAAAAATATAACCTTACTGTTTTGGTAGATGAATTTGTCAGAGCGTTACCCAATGAAAAGAAAGTGTCTTTTTTTAATGCAGTAACAGAAGAACATCAGTCGCAGGAAACGGAAAAAGAAGTACACAGGTCTTTGATTGATGTTGTCTTGGGAGTTGCTTCAGTCATAGTTGGTTTTGCGAAGGATATTATTATAGAAAAAATAAAAAATCCTGTACCTGCTCCAGTACCATTAAGTTTGATGGGAAGGGTAAAAAGATTCTTTTTCGGATAATTATTTTTATGGCATGGACAACTTCTGTCCATGCCAATCCGTATAATAAAGTTAATAAAACAATCACACATCACATAGGAGGAGAAAATTATGGGAGAAATATTTGGTGCGATTTTTTTAATTTCTTATTTTGCACTTGGTTACTGGTCAGTAGGACAGACCATATACGCTAACAAGATACTCATCGGAAGAATCGGAGATATGTGGATTCGCCAATTTTTGATAGGTGCAATGTTCGGTTGGATTTTAATACCGGTAGCCTTGATTAAGCGTTGGCTTTTCAGATGATTAGTTTAAATAATGGGAGGGAATAAAAATGGCAAAAAAAGAGCAGAAAAATAAAGGTTTACTGGAATCTGTTCACGACGGCTACATAAAGGGAAACATCGGAGGGGAAGAAGATACTTCACAGGCAAGAATCGTTACTTCACCGGAACCATTACCAGATGAAATAAAGAAATTCCGTAAATTATATATTCTGGTTCCACTTAGTCTGGTAATTGGACTTGTGAAAGGGGATTTCACAGGATGGCTGGCAATTGCTGCATTCATCTTGCTGTGTCTTGTATGCCTGATCGATGGATACGCAGATCATAAAGTAAGACGGCTTCGCAGAATGAAGTTCAAACTTCCTATAGGAGTTACATCCGATGAATTCTTCAACAAAATGCAGCCAATATTTATCTCAAAATATAACTGGTCTGTTGAACGAGGCGATAATGGAGAATTAACGGTACTCGATAAAAAATATAAATACGATGTTAATCTTGAAGAAGACGGAACATTTGTTATTTGGTGGAGAATGTCAGTGGCAAAGGCATTTTTGTCCACAAGACATTATCCTATTTACAAAAATGCAATCGCAGCAATGGGAATTATCGCTTATGAAGTACAGCAGGTATTTTTACATACAACAGATAGGTAATGAGAATTTACTTCGATAGTTGTAGTCAAAAGAAATCAAATCCCCCTTATTTGTGGACTTTTAATACTTTATGATTAAAGTCGCAAATAAGGGGGATTTGATTTCTTTTGTTGTTTATTCTGTTCGGAGGATAAGAAGTTACTTTTCGATTTTACTTACCGTAGCAGGATTTCCTTCGCTATATTCTATAGTAACTTTGTCTCCCTTTTCTAACAGTATCGCATCTAAATGTTTAGATATGTCTACGTCATAAATAGTATCAGATTCATTTAGAACGATATAATAATGGGAGGTTCCGTCAATAACGGCCTGAGCCACTTTTTTAATGGTTCCGGTTACTGTTTTGGTAGCTGTTGGGGTATCTTTTTCGTCTGGACTGATACCGTTTGACTGAATGAGAGAGCGGTAGGAGCTTTCGCAGTCATTTACAGTATCACCGGTTGCTACAAGCTGGTAATTGTGTACATTTACCATGGCATATTTTTTGACGAGGCCGGAGGCATCTTTTAATGCCATAAAATAAGTCGGTTCTTCGTCAATATTTAAAAGGAGCGGGAAGGTTGCCTTATAGCCTAAGTTCTGTACTTTTCCTTCTGCGGAAGTCATAGCGGAATCTTCGATAGCTCCCTCAATTTCATAATATTTTGTTTCCATAGTACGCTGGTTCATGAGAACGAAACCAACGTTTGACTGGTCGCTTGTGATAGAAGTAACACCGGTATATACCCAAACATCATCGTTAATGGCAAGGTAATTGTAACCGTTTGTAGTTGTTAAGCAATCCTTTTGACCGAGAATGCTGTTAATAAAGCCGTGTTTTAAGGTTCCATAATATTGATAAAGGTTTACAAGTAAATCGGCGGAGTAGACACGATCCACCCATTTAGGAGTGTCCTCTACTTTATAATCTTTACATTCACCGGTAATTGCATTACATAATACGACATGTCCGACGGTCTGACCACCAAAAAGACCGATGTTGTACTTTTTGACGCTGCACACCCAGTAAGGAGTACCGTCTTCGTTGATTTCAAAGTTTATGTCATCAAACATATAGGTCGGATATTTAAAACGGAGATGACGGTAAAGGTAGCGGCCAAAATGATCGTATGGAGTGTATTTCATACCTTCTTTCAGGCGGACAAGCTCGGTCTGCTGCGTTGCCATGTCAATTTTAATGTAGGCAGGAATCCCTGCTTTTTTGTTCGTAAACCATTTGATAAGATCGGCATAGCGAAGCGGTGTGACACGAACCGGATTATTTTTGTAGTTGATCTGGCTGTATTCATCTGCGACTTCAAACTGGGAGGCAAGATCGACAAGGCTTCCCATCTTACGGGCACCGAGAATCTCTGCGGAAGATTTGTCAAGCAGTGGAATCTGGTCGTAAGAAATCTGGTCGATATCTTTTGTAAACTTACTCTTTTCTACCTTCATGAGCTTCTGATATTTGGAAGCATTAATAATAGGAGAAGATAAAAGTGTGCCAACAAAGTAGGCGGCAGCAACAATAACGATAAGGGCAGCTAAAAGTTTAAAAGTCTTTGTCTTATAGTTGCCACTGAAATTTACAGGGTGTCTGCGATCCCCTGTAAAAGTTGTCTTTGGAAGTGCGTACAGTGCGAATGCAATGACAAGAATAAACAGGACAAACTTCCAAAGCTCCGGATTGTGAATGTTTATTGCAGGAAGAGCAATGTAGTAGTAAATTGCTGCGAGAATGAGAACAGCTATGATGAGAGCCGCAATCCATTTTTTTCCTGTGAAATGTTGTTTTTGTTTCTTGTGTTTCATAGAAACTCCTTTCCTGGTACAACGATATAGTGCTAAACAATGACAGTATATTCAAATTGTACGAGAGTATAAATTAACAGCAGTTAAAAGTTCGCTGTTTTAACAGAGTATAGCATATAGAGGGAAATAAGGGAACAGCTATTTGTCTTTGTTCTTGTATCGCTTTCGCAGATTGCTATGTCGGTTTATTTTAGTCGAGAAGACTCTTTATTTTATGATTGAAGAATGAGAATAAGTCTCATGTGTAGATAGCTTGAAAGATAGAAAATGAAAAAAATGTATTAAAAAAGACTTGACTTCTCAAAAAGTTGTGGTATATTGTAACTGATTATTTTGAAAGTCAAAATATTTTATTTAAAAATAATAAGGATTAAAAATAATATTACTTCAAAATAATAAGGTTTGAAAAACAAAGTAATCTACAATGAGTTCATTTCTGCTATTTCCAATAGAAATAGAATAAAGAAAAGTGGAACGGGGTTGTGTTTAGACGATGTTTTTCTGAAAGAAAAGGAAGCATGAAAATAAATTGAAAAAGGAGAGAGCGATGTTTGTCAAAATAAAAGGGACAGGCTCCTGCCTTCCTGAGAAGGTGCTTGATAATTTTGAGATTTCTCAGTTGGTAGATACGAACGATGAATGGATTCAGAGTCGTACCGGAATTGCAAGCCGGCATATTGTCGGGGAAGAGACGGCAGTTTCTATGGCAGTAGAGGCAGCTAAGAGAGCGTTAGAAGATGCAGGAATTACAGCAGAAGAGATTGATCTTCTCATTGTGTCGAGTGTTTCGTCTGAGCAGCTTTTGCCGTGTACAGCATGCAGCGTTCAAAAGGAGCTTGGTGCAGTGAATGCAGCAGCCTTTGATTTGAATGCAGCGTGTTCAGGATTTATAGTAGCTTATCAGATGGCAGTCGGACAGATTAAGTCCGGGCTTTCTAAGAAGGCGTTGCTTATTGGTGTAGAGTGTCTGTCGAATATTGTGAACTGGAAAGACAGAGGAACTTGCATTTTGTTTGGTGACGGTGCCGGTGCTGCTGTTGTCAGTGCAGATGGAGAAGCCGAGATTGAGATTGCGTCTGTACTTCATTCGGATGGAAGCCGGGGAGAGGTACTTACATGCAAGAATCCAACCGGAGAGAGGAAAGATGGCTCTGGTGAAGGGTATGTGGCAATGGATGGCCGTGAGATTTATAAGTTTGCAGTGAGACAGGTTCCCCTTGTTATAAAGGAGATTCTTGAAAAGGCAGATAAATCAGTAGAAGAGATAGATTTGTTTGTTCTTCATCAGGCGAACAAAAGAATTGTGGAAGCGATTGCAAAGCGTTTAAAGCAGCCGATTGAAAAGTTTCCTATGGATATGATGCACAATGGAAATATGTCTTCTGCAAGTATTCCGGTATTGCTTGATGAATTGAAACGTGACAAAAAGCTGAAACCGGGTATGAAGCTTGTTGTTGCCGGTTTTGGTGCAGGCCTTACATGGGGCGGTATGTATTTAGAATGGTAAAAGGTAATTCCCGGAAGCTCCGGATTACATAAAAGAGAAAACAAAAAGAGAAAAAGAGAGGTTTATATTATGTTTGACAAAATTAAAGAATTAATCGTGGAATCATTAGGAATTGAAGAAGATCAGGTAACAATGGAAGCATCTTTTAAAGATGATTTAAAAGTAGATTCTCTTGATCTTTTTGAGATGGTTATGAGTCTTGAGGATGAATTCGATGTAGAAATTCCTACAGAAGAATTAGAGAAGATGGTAACAGTTGGAGATGTTGTAGAGTATATCTCAGAGCATAAATAAGCAGAGGGACAGAAATGAAAACAGTGATTACACAATTGCTTGGAATTGAGTATCCGGTAATTCAGGGTGGTATGGCATGGGTTGGAACAGCAGAGCTTGCCGCCGCTGTTTCCGAAGCCGGAGGACTTGGGATTATTGGTGCCGGTGGAGCACCGGCTTCCTGGGTAGAGGAACAGATTCATAAAGTAAAGGAAAAGACAGATAAGCCATTTGGTGTGAATCTGATGTTATTAAATCCGGAAGCAGATGCGATCGCAGAACTTCTTGTAAAAGAAGGTGTAAAGGTAGTAACAACGGGAGCGGGCAATCCGGAGAAATATATGGAAGCCTGGAAGAAAGCGGGTGTTCGTGTGATTCCGGTTGTAGCAAGTACCGCACTTGCAAAGAGAATGGAAAAGGCGGGTGCGGATGCGGTAATCGCAGAAGGTACAGAATCCGGTGGACATATTGGAGAGACAACAACAATGGCATTAGTCCCACAGGTTGTTGATGCAGTAAATATTCCGGTAATCGCAGCAGGAGGTATTGCTGACGGAAGAGGAATGGCAGCAGCATTTATGCTTGGTGCAAAGGCAATCCAGATGGGAACGATTTTTGTTGCGTCAAAGGAATCTATTGTAAGCGATGCTTACAAGAATAAAGTGATTAAGGCAAGAGATATTGATACAAAGGTAACCGGAAGAACAACCGGTCATCCAGTCAGATGTTTGAGAAATCAGCAGACGAGAGAGTATTTAAAGCTGGAGCAGGAAGGTGCTTCTTTTGAAGAACTGGAAAAGCTTACGCTTGGTGGTCTCAGGAAAGCTGTGGTTGATGGCGATGTTATTCACGGAAGCGTGATGGCAGGTCAGATTGCGGGTCTTGTAAAAGACAGCAGAAGTTGTAAAGAAATTATCGAAGGAATCTGTCAGGA
>CAKREJ010000079.1 GCA_934317185.1 uncultured Anaerobutyricum sp.
TCCTCTTCCCGGATAAGAATTCTCTTTCAGTTCTTTTTCGATTGAAATCATTTTCATGAATCAAGGTCCTCCTTTGAGTCTAAAATATATTTAATAAAACCTATTTATAAAATATAATACAATAAGATACCAACAAACGCAACTGTCAGACCTTTCGAATTATAAGAAAGATATTAAAAAAGATTTAGATATTTTCCCTACTTGTGTCTAATTTGTGATAGAATAAAGTACGTCTTTTTACAAAAGCTAAGACGTATCATATAAATGTGTGTCTACTACGCACAGAAAGGACCTATTATGAAGAAAAATTTTTTATTACTTTTTACCTTTCTAATCTTGGCAGCTCTCACCACAGGCTGCGGCAATAATACCTCTGGCAATCTTGGCAAAGATGGAGGTGCATTAGTCGGAAACTGGACCGGCATCGGAAATGCTTTAGGAAAAGATAGTCATTACAATTGCGATTACCTAAACCTTTCTATTGATCAGAAGGGAACCTTTACCTTAAAAGATATCACCCAAAACAAAACTTGTCTTTCCGGCAGTCTTTCTGTTAAATCTGCAAAGATTACTCTGCATGCCAACGAAGATGCCGCAACAGAGCTTCCTACCGGCTGGGACGGACTTGGCTCCGGAAGCACCCTTTCCTACGAGATGCCTGCGGAAGATAAACTTGTACTGACTTATGATAATGTTACTTATCTTTTTAAAAAACAGGTGGATACCACAAAACAGAATTCAAAAAGCACTGCTACAAGCCCTCTTTTAAATCTCGCCGAAAATGATGTATGGTACAGCAGAGATGGAAGTGATGAAGATAAAGCAACTTATGAATTAAGCCTTTATGATAATTACATGGAGCTTTACTCTATAGATTCCAGAGCTGCAACAAAAGGTGATGCAACTTTTCTTGCGAATTTCTTCTATCTTTCAAGCAGAAATAATGAATTTACTTTCTACACCTACAGAGATTCTAATATGAAGCTTCCTGCTTTCCTGAAGGATTTACCAGACGGTTTTTCTAAATCCGTTATCACAATTAAGGCAGAAAATGATTCTATTATCGTATCTTATAACGGAAGACGTCTTTCTTTTTATAATAATGTAATTTATGGATTAAAAACTGACAACGATTCTTCTGCTCTTTGTGACACCTGTTTTTATTGGAAGTTTGATTCTACCGATCATTTCAGTTACTTTGCCACGAATCCGGATACAGATACTTTATATTTGTATGTGACGAACCAAACCAAAGATGCGAAAAACAAAAAATATGTTGCCGGAGAAGTACACATTAACGAAAAAGCACATACGATCACTTATCATTTTGACAAGACTTTAAGTGCTGCCTCTATTGAAACTGACAGTGATCTCTATAAGAAGTTTGAAAAGCTGGACAAAATAAAACTTTCCTATACATTAAAGGAGAATCAGTTAACACTAACTCTTGGAAAAGCAACCTACAAACTCACTCTTAACAAATATTAATGGAGACGATTTATGATTGAAGTAGAAATTAAACTTCCACTATTCCGCAGATCAATTACTGAACACACATTGACAACCTGTGGATTTGAAGCTGGAGATCTTGTAAAAGAATCTGATTTTTATTTTACCAGCGACTTTCATGACTTTATGAAAACAGATGAAGCTCTTCGTATACGGACATGCGATAACTTTAATACAAGAGAAACTGTTTCCTTTCTCACCTACAAAGGTGCAAAGCTGGATACGGTTTCAATAACACGAAAAGAACTGGAAACTGGCATTGAAGATGCAGAAACAACAAGGGAGATTCTTATCTCCCTCGGCTACAAAAAACTCTATCCTGTCACCAAGCTTCGCCAATATTATCATAATGGAAAGATAACTGCCTGTGTAGATCAGGTAGAGGGACTTGGTTCTTTTTTAGAGCTGGAAATTCTTGTTGAAACTCCGGAACAAAAAGAAAGTGCCCTGCAAAGCATTGAGGCACTTCTTATAGATATGGGCAGCAGCCTGAAAGAAACTACGCAGAAATCTTATCTGGCGATGCTTCTTTCAAAGGATTCTCCCGATTAACAATATAAATTCCGATACATACAAGAACTAATGAGGTCAGGCCAACTAATGAAAATGCCTGACCTTTTTCTTTTAATAAAAGAGCGGAAAGCATTACGCCAAATACCGGATTCATAAAACCAAAGACTGCAATTCTGGATGGCGGATTGTATTTTAAAAGCAGGGACCAGATTGTATATGCCACTGCTGAAATACAGGCCATGTACAATAAAAGGAACAACGGTGCAATTCCTTCAAAGCGAAGTTTTCCACCCATTACCTTTCCCATAATGATAAGCACCGTACCACCCATCACAAACTGCCATCCACTAAGCAAAACCGGATTCGCCTTTGTCGAAAACTTTTTAATAAAAGCAGAAGAACACGCTGCGGACACCGTAGAAATGAGTATAAAAAACTCTCCATTCCAATGAAAACGCATATCTAGTCCTGTACCTCCAAGATTAACAAGGACAACTCCTGCAAAACCAATAACACATCCTATGATTTTGGGAGCTGTCAGCTTTTCCTGACGGAATATAAGACTGGCAATTAAAATAACCAAAAATGAATTCGCTCCGTTAATAATCGAAGACTTTACTCCTGTCGCATGAGCTAGTCCCATATAGAAAAAAACATACTGTAATATTGTCTGAAAAACTGCCAAAGTCATTGCCATAGGAACTTCGGCCTTCTTCAATCTAAAATTTCCGGAAGTTCCAAGTAAAAGCACAAGAAAACCGGCAAGAAAAAAGCGACATCCTGCAAACAGCAGTTGCGATGAAGCATCTGCTGATGCAATATGAAACAGATTATATCCTATTTTTATACAGGGAAATGCACTTCCCCAAAGCAGGCAACATATCATCGCCAGAAACCATACAACTCCCGTCTTTTGCATCCATTGTTCTTTCAAACTACTCTCCTCCTGTTTTATCATATCTGATATAATCAACATTTAATTTTGCTGTTCTATTCTATACTAGTCCTGTCCTTTCTGTCAAACAACTTTTCAATGCCTTTATACGGAATATTCGTTCGATTTTTTCCTGGCTTCTTGCATTCTAAAATAGGATACTATACAATAAGAGTATCTATGACTGCATTATACAAGGAGGACTACATGAAACTGATTCATACCGCCGACTGGCATCTTGGAAAAAATATTGATGGACATAGCCGTTTAGAAGAACAACGGCTGTTTTTAAAAGATTTTATAAAAATATGCGAAGAGGAACAGGCTGATATGATTATCATTGCCGGAGATATTTACGATAATTATAATCCTTCTGCAATGGCAGAACAACTGTTTTATGATACGCTAAAACAATTATCCAGAAATGGTATGTGTATGATCGTTGTCATTTCCGGCAACCACGATAATCCTGAACGGCTGACTGCCTCCGGTCCACTCGCACGAGATCATGGTATTGTTATGGCAGGTACTCCAAATTCTATAATTACTCCCGGCATCTATGGAAAGCATGAGATTACCGAAAGTGCTCCCGGATATTTTCACGCAAACATAAATAACGAAGACGTTGATATGCTGCTTGTTCCTTTTCCAAGCGAAAAAAGACTGAATGAAGTTTACCTTAACGAAACAGATGAAGAAACTCAGAAAGCAGCTTCTTATGGAGAAAAAATGGCTCTACTCTTTTCTTCTCTGGAAGAACATTTCCACAAAGATTCCATTCATCTTATCGCAAGCCATCTCTTTGTCATGAACAGCATAGAAGACGGCTCTGAGAGAAGCATTCAGCTTGGCGGAAGCTATATGGTAGGAGGAGATATTTTCCCAAAAACAGCAGATTACATCGCTCTTGGCCATGTTCATAAACCGCAGAAAGTCCCCGGATGTCCAAAAGCAAGATACAGCGGTTCTCCCCTCCCCTTCAATGTAAAAGAGGCTTCTTTTCACAAACAGATTATTGCCGTTGAACTTACAGCCGGCTCCCCCTGCATTATTCGTGAACTGCCCCTTCCTGTATATAAACCAATCGAAGTATGGCATTGTGAAAATGTGGATGATGCTATTGAACAATGCGAAGCAAATGCCGACAGAGAGTGTTGGGTTTACTTAGAAATCCGGACAGACCACTACATTCACGAAGAAGATATTAAAAAAATGAAAGCTCTAAAAGCGGATATTCTTTCCATTACCCCTATCCTGCCAGAAGATGAAACCGAAGATTTTTCTACTTCTGACATTAAAGAACAACCCTTTGACGAGCTTGTTAAAAATTTTTACCGAAAAAAGTTTCACGTTGACATCGGAGAAGAAACCTTCTCTCTTTTAATGAATATTATAGAGGAGAATTAATATGCGGCCACTTCAATTAAAATTAAAAGGTATCAACAGCTACCGTGAAGAGCAGGTTATTGATTTTGAAACACTGACTTCTCAGGGACTTTTCGGCATCTTTGGTCCGACTGGAAGCGGAAAGTCAACTATTTTGGATGCCATGACTCTTGCTTTATATGCAAAGCTTCCTCGTGATACAAAAAATTTTATCAACACTAACGAAAAAAGTGCTTCTGTATCTTTCCTTTTTTCTATTACAACAGACCGTACCAGAAAGTATCTTGCAGAACGCTCCTTTCGTTATCACAATAATACAAACTCCTCTACTGTCCGTAACACAACCGGCCGTCTGATTGCCTATGAAGGAGAAATCGAAACAGTTTTAGCTGACAAGCCTACAGAAGTAACCGCAGAATGTATCCGCTTACTCGGCCTTACAAGCGAAGACTTTATGCGAACAGTTGTATTACCACAGGGACAATTCAGCGAATTCCTGCGTCTTAAGAACAAAGAACGCCGTGTTATGCTTCAGCGTATTTTTCATCTTGAAAAATACGGAATCGAACTCACCAGTAAAATTGCACGTGCAAGGCAAAAACAGGAGCTTCTTTTAAGCAATCTTGCCGGAGAAAAAAAGAATTTTGAACAGCTTTCTTCCTCACAGCTTTCCAAACTAAAAAAGCAGGAAAAAAGTGATTCCAAACAATATTCTTCCCTCTCCAAAAAGCTTGCTGATTTAGAAAAAAACTTTCAGGAAACCGATGACTTATATAATACACAACGAGAACTTCTCCCATTAAGAAAAAGAAAAAAGGAAAAAGAGTTACTTCTTCCATCCATAAAAGAAAAAGAGAAAAATCTAGATATTACAAAAAAAGCGAACCAACTTCGCCCTTTTTCCATTCAGCTTTCTAACGCACAAGCCGCTTATGAGGAATCTTCTGAAAAACTACAGATCATCCGAAAAGAGACTGCTTCCTTACAGTCTCACTTTGAAAAAACAGAAAAAGAATATACATCTGCTGTTACAGCTCAAAAAGAGGAACTTCCATTACTTCAGGCAAAAGAACAGCTACTACACACAGCTCAGTCTTGTGCCGATACGATTTATACATGGAAACAATCAAAGGATAAGGCACAAAAAGAACTTCAGGATATTTTATCTACTCTGGCTCCTTTAAAAGAAACACAGGAACAATATTTAAAAAAAGAACAGCAGCTTCATTTAGAAATCCTGAGATCTGAAAAGTTAATCGATGCTGACAAAATCAGTTCAGAAAGGAAAAAGCTTCTGGAAGATGGAACTATTATGGAAAAAACCTACCGGGAAAAACGGGAGAGTTATGATAAAAATTCTAATTTTCTTTCTACCTTGAAAGCTGAAATCGTCAAAGAACAAGGTATTTTTTCAATGCAGCGGGAAAATCTGAATACTCTTTATATACAGCTTTGCCAGCGGCTTTCTTCTTTAAATGAACAATATTCTACTGCAAAAAAAGAAGCCGATATTTTAAAAGAACAAGAAGAACACAACAAACAACAGCAAAAGTTTTTACAGCAAAATCATATGGCACAACTTTTAAGGGAAGAATTAAAAGAAGGAGCACTTTGTCCTGTTTGTGGCACACCTTATGAAAAACACTTTTCAGACACTCCTGACACCGAAAATACAGAATCATTTTCCGTTTCTTTTAAAACCCTTGAAAAAGAACTGCAAAAATTAGAACAACAGCAGCAAAAACAACAATGCTATATCCAACAGCTTGAAAAAGAACGTTACTCTCTACAGACACACATTTCCAGTTTAAAAGATGCTTTAGAAATTGCAGAGAATAGTCACATCGAGAATATATCCTCCACTTCGTCTATCCTGACAGAACAAGCTCTCGACTATCCTTCTATTTCCAAACAGCTTTCTGACTATTTGCAGGCAAAAGGAGATTTGCGACGGCAAGCAGAACAATACGAAAGGCAGGAAGCTGATTTAAAAACGCAACATTCTGCCTTGCAAAATTATGCCAGGAAGATTCTTTCTCTTAGAAAAGATAATGATGTCGAGGATTTTTCTAATGCTTTGGAAATTGTTCATCAAAAAGAAAAAGAACGACAACAGCAAGAAAAAAATATTAAGGCACAAAGGCAGTCTTTAGAAAAACTTCGCTTAAATATCAAAACGTTGTCCGACAAAATAGCTGCTTTAGAAAATAAGAGTTCTTCTCTTACCGCCAACATTGAAAACTGTGAAAAGATTATCACGGAACAAACTGTAAAGTTTCCAAAAACGCTTTCTTTAGATATTGATTTTGTTTCAGAAATTATAAAAAATCAAAACCGCCAACAAGACATTACTATCGCTTTAAAAAATGCAGAAGCAGACTATCAGCAAAGTTTAAAAGAATTGCAGCAAAAAAATAAAGAACTTAGTTCCGGTGAAAGTACCAGTCATTCCTGCCACGCACATTTAAAACAGGCCAAAGAGCTTTATGTTGCTCAAAAAAAAGAGCTTGGTTTCTCTGATACAGATCAACCTGAACTTCACTATATGGAAGAAAAAGAATTAACATTATTAGAGAAAGAAATCCTTACTTACTATGATGATGTCAGGCAAAATGATGAGAGGATTCTTTATCTTCAGGAAAAACTCAAAAATAAGGAAATCGAAGAAAAAGAATGGATTCGTCAAAAAGAAGAATTGGAGAATAAAAGACAGCAGGCAAAAGACTTAGACTCTTCCATTCTCCTCTTAAAACATCAAATTGAAGAATTAACAAAAGATCTCGCTAAAAAGGAAGAATTAGAACAAAAATGGGATCAAGAATCCCACAAAAGAGATATGATAAAGGAATTAGAACAACTTTTTAAAGGCAATGCATTCATTGAATATGTTGCTCAATCAAAACTTTCTTACATTGCCAGAGAAGCTTCTGTCATTCTCTCTAAAATATCTGGCGGAAACTACGCTTTGGAAATTAACGAAGCTGCCGAATTTATTATAAGAGATAATAAAAACGGAGGTGCCGTCCGACCTTCGGATACTCTCTCCGGCGGAGAAATGTTTATCACTTCTCTTTCTTTAGCGTTGGCACTTTCTTCTTCCATCCAGCTTAATGGTGCCGCTCCTCTTGAATTCTTCTTCTTAGATGAAGGTTTCGGCAGCCTGGATGATGATTTATTAGATACCGTTATGAACAGTCTGGAAAGACTTCAATCCAGAAAAAGAAGCATCGGTATAATCAGCCACGTAGAAACGATTCAAACACGAGTTCCTCTAAAGCTCCTCGTAACTCCATCTGACCTTTCACAAAAAGGCAGCCACATTACATTAGAATACTCATAATCCTGATTT
>CAKREJ010000080.1 GCA_934317185.1 uncultured Anaerobutyricum sp.
TTTCGCTGTTCTGGGACATTTCAAGAGCAGATGTAGCAACACCACCGGCATTAGAAGCCTTACCAGGAGCGAACATTACGCCATTCTCCTGTAAGTACTTAGTAGCATCTAATGTAGTAGGCATATTAGCACCTTCACATACTGCGATACATCCGTTAGCAACTAACTGTTTTGCATCTTCAAGGAAAAGCTCATTCTGAGTAGCACATGGAAGAGCGATATCACATTTAACGGACCATACACCACGTCCTTCATGATATTCACTGTTTGGACGATATTTTTTGTATTCTGTTAAACGAGCACGTTTTACTTCTTTGATTTCTTTTAATGCAGCTAAATCAATACCTTCAGGATCATATACCCATCCTGTAGAATCAGAACATGTTACAACTTTAGCACCAAGCTGCTGACATTTTTCAGTAGCATAAATAGCAACATTACCGGCACCGGAAACAACAACTGTCTTACCAGCGATGTCATCGTTGTGGCATTTTAACATTTCTTCTGTGAAGTATACAAGACCATATCCAGTAGCTTCTGTTCTTGCAAGGGAACCACCATATGTTAAGCCTTTTCCTGTAAGAACACCTTCGTAAAGACCTTTAATTCTCTTATACTGTCCGAAAAGGTAACCGATTTCTCTTCCGCCAACACCGATATCACCGGCAGGTACGTCAGTGTCTGCACCGATATGTTTGCAAAGCTCTGTCATAAAGCTCTGGCAGAATGCCATAACTTCACGGTCTGATTTACCCTTAGGATCGAAGTCAGAACCACCTTTACCACCGCCGATTGGAAGACCTGTAAGAGAGTTTTTGAAAATCTGTTCAAATCCTAAGAACTTGATAATACCCTGATTTACAGATGGGTGGAAACGTAAACCTCCTTTGTAAGGTCCGATTGCACTGTTAAACTGAACACGGATACCCATGTTAACCTGAACCTGTCCGTTGTCATCTACCCACGGAACACGGAACTTGATCATTCTCTCTGGTTCAGTAATTCTCTCTAAAACAGCCTGTTTTTTGAATTCGTCTTCATTCGCCTCGATTAATGGACGGATTGTTTCAAATACTTCAGTAACAGCCTGATGAAATTCTGGTTCACTTGGGTTTTTTGCAATAACTTTTGCGAGTACGTCATCAACGTAAGACATAGTCTGTTCCTCCTTGATATTGTGTATTATACATATGTTTATATTCTTGATGATTGACAAGAAAATATCATAATCATGTCTCTCGTCAAGTTTTTTTTCCGTGCTCTATTATACTATATTGGGAGAAGTTATTCAATAAAAAGAATAAGCAGAAGTACAATTTTTTTTAAAAAAATTTCATAACTCGACAGCCAACTTAATATTTTTAGGTGCAAAATGAGAAAAAATGATAGTTATAGCTGCAAGAATTTCATTTTTTAAAAACAGAAAAAGAAGAAAAGATAGAAAATATAGAATGAAAAAGTAAATTATATTGATATGCAGACAAAAGTTATTGTTAATATAAAGACAATAAAAGACATAGGAACTACTTTGTTTAAAGTGTGAACTTAATGTGAAAAAAGGAATATGTTCACAAAATTATCGTAAATTAAGAATAATATACTACGTGTTAAATTTAAACAGGAGGCTTATTTTATGATAGAAGTAAAGAACTTAGTCAAGGATTACGGAAAACATCATGCAGTAAAAGATATTAGTTTTTCCGTACCTGACGGACAGATCGTAGGTTTACTTGGACCAAATGGTGCAGGAAAGTCCACGACAATGAATATAATGACCGGATATATTTCTGCGACTTCTGGTGAAGTGAAAATCGGCGGATATGATATTTTAGAGCAGCCCTTACAGGCAAAGAGGTTAATTGGATACCTTCCGGAGATCCCACCTCTGTATGAAGATATGACAGTAGAAGAATATTTGAATTTTATTTGCGATCTTAAAGGAATCCGTAAAAAGGCAGAAAAGGAAGCTTCTATTAATGAAGTAACAGAAGCGGTAAAGATTTCAGATATGAGAAAAAGGCTTATTAAAAATCTTTCTAAAGGATATAAACAAAGAGTAGGACTTGCACAGGCACTGATCGGCAATCCGCCGCTGTTAATTCTTGACGAACCGACAGTAGGTCTTGATCCAAATCAGATTATAGAAATCCGTTCTTTAATTAAGAGTCTGGGTGAAAAGCATACGATTATTTTGAGTTCTCATATTTTATCAGAAGTGAATGCAGTATGTGATTATGTTCTTATTATAGATAAAGGAACTTTGGTTGCAGAAGATACACCGGAGCATTTATCAGAAGATTTTTCCGATACGGACAGTATTATCTTGTCAGTAAAAGGAGAAAAAGAAAAAATAGAAAGCGTATTGAAAGCTTCTAAGTATATTAAAGATTATAAGATTACGGGAGAAAAAGAAGACATCGTTGATGTGCAGGCAAAAACAGCAACCAAAGATGATATCCGTGATAATCTGTTCTTTGAATTTGCAGAAGAAAAGCTGCCGATTATCAAGATGGAACGAGAAAGCTTATCTCTTGAAGATGTATTCTTAAAGCTTACCGGACAGGATGCAGCAGAAGTAGAATCAGAAGCGAAGAAAGCTTCAGAACAAATTGAAAAGCAAAGTCGTCATGGATTTTCTTTTAAAAGAAAGAAAAAAACAGAATCAGAAGAAGTAAAAGAGGAGGATAAGTAGAATGAAGGCTATTTATTTAAAAGAAATGAGAAGCTATTTTCACTCACTGGCAGCCTATATTTATTTTGCTCTTTTTATTGCTGCGACAGGAGTGTATTTTTCAGTAATCTGTATGTCCTATGGTTATACAGATTATGCACAGTATGTATTTTCTAACAGTACGATTTTATATATCGTTATTGTACCAATTCTTACAATGCGTTTATTTGCAGAAGAAAAGAAGCAAAGGACCGATCAGCTTTTGTATACTTCACCGATTCGACCGGGAAGCATCGTGCTTGGAAAGTATTTAGCCTCTGTAACCTTACTTGCGATTTCTATGTTAGTAAGCATCATAGAAGCAGGTGTATTAAGTATGTTTGGAAGTGTAAACTGGAAAACAGTTTTAACCGGATGTCTTGGATATTTTCTGCTTGGAGCTTGTCTTCTGGCAGTTGGAATGTTTGTATCTTCGCTTACAGATAATCAGATGATTGCGGCGGCATTATCTTTTGCTGTTGTTTTATTCTGTATGCTTCTTCCGAATATTTCAAATGTAGTGCCGGGAAGGGCAAGATATACTTATGTAGTATGTGTGTTAGCAGTCGCTTTTGTTGCGTGGTTTTTCTATGATGAGACAAAAAATATAAAGATTACAGCAGGAGTAGGAGTAATAGGTATTGCTGTTATTGCTGTTTTAAGCCGGATAAAACCTGCATTATTTGACAATGGTTTGTCTAAAATTATTGACTGGTTTTCTGTGTTAGATCGTTTTAACGACTTTTGCAGCGGAATTTTAAATGCATCCTCTATAGTATACTATGTATCATTTATTGCAGTATTTTTATTCCTTACAATGCAGGGAATTGAAAAACGCAGATGGAATTAGGAGGGCATAAAATGACAGGGAAAAAGATGAATACAAAATTAAAAAAAGGTATTTTTTCGGCAGTAGCAGTTGTTGTTTTGATTGCAGCAGTTATTGCAGTCAATATATTTGTAACAAGCAAAAATTATACAGTAGACGTAACAACCAATAAAATTTACTCACTTTCAAAACAGACGAAAAAAATCATAAAAGGATTAGATAAAGAAGTTACCGTATATGTAATTAACAAAGAATCTGATGTGAATTCTTCCTATGCACAAGTATGGAAGGAATATAAGAAAAATTCTTCAAAAATAAAATTTGTTTATAAAGATCCGGAGCTGTATCCGAACTTTACAAAGAAATATGTAGATGGTAGTGAAGAAGTTGCAAATGACAGTATGATTATAAAATGCGGCAAGAAATACCGCTATGTTTCTTCTAATGATTATGTTTCTTATAGCTATGGAAGTGACTATTCTTATTCGGCAGATTCTCTTCAGTTAGAAAGTCTTACAACAGAAGCGATTAATTACGTTATTTCGGATTCAACACCGGTAATCTATACATTAAGCGGACATTCGGAACAGAGCTTTGATTCTAGTGTAACAAGCAGCTTTGAAGGAGATAACTATTCTGTAAAAACATTAAATCTTCTTACAGAACAGAAGGTGCCGGAGGATTGTTCTATACTGCTCATTAATGGGGCACAAAAAGACATCACAAAGGATGAGCTTGGGATGATTAAAACTTATATGAAAAATGGTGGAAAGATGTATGTGTTCTTAGATGCCAGAGTAGAAAGTCTTACAAATTTATACAGTCTGCTTAAATCATATAATGTAGAACCACAAAAGGGTGTTGTTGTAGAAAGTGATGCGAGCAAATATACACAATATCCGATTTATCTGTTGCCAAATATTGAAAGTTCTGATGCAACTTCGGCACAGTATAATAGTAATATTTATGTTCTTGCTCCAAGTGCAAAAGGGTTAAAAGACATCACAGAAAAAAATGCAAAGAAGAACTCTTCTGCATCAGATTATACAGTAACTTCATTACTTACTACAAGTGATGGGGCCTATTCTAAAGTGGATACATCAAGTGCTACCTTAAATAAAGAAAAGAAAGATATCAGCGGACCATTTAACATATCGGTAGCGGTATCAGACTCCACAGGAGGAAGAATGATCGTAACCGGCTGTACCAATATGCTGCTTCAGGATATTGATCAGGCAGTAAGCGGAGCAAACACAGACTTTGTATTAAATGGTGTGAATTATCTTGCAGAACAAAAGAGTAAGATTTCAATCAGAGCAAAGAGCTTAAAAACAGAGAATGCGGTCGTACCGGCATTTAACCAGAAAGCTACATTGATCATGACAGTATTTGTGATTCCACTGGTAATACTCGCAATCGGAATCGCTATTGTAATAAAAAGAAGAAAACTTTAAATCCTGATTGAAGAAAACGGACGCCGCTAAAGGAAGATTATTTAACTGAATTGTATTAAGTTTTCTAAGGAAAAGAGAATTTGTATAAGTTTGATTTTGTTCCGTTGTGCTAAACGTTCCATTTTGCCTCAAAAAACGAAAACTTCGGAAAAACGAGTCCGAAGTTTTCAGAGTCAAAATTCTACAGCACAAAGTCACAAAATGCAATACTTATAAAAGTTTTCTTTTCTTTGACATAGTTTCCTTACAATTCAGCAAAAAATTCTATTACAGCGGCTGTCTAACCTCATTCTACAGATCAATATTTGACATTATAGCTAATATTATATATACTAATATTAGCTAATATTTTTCTGGGAGGTGTTATTATGTTGACGGTTACTGCGACAGATATTCAAAATAATTTTGGAAAATACCTACAGGCTGTGCAGGATGGAAATGAGATTATTATCCTGAAGAATGGAAATGAAGTTGCAAGATTAATTTCGAAAGAGAAAAGTGTTTCTTTTCTTGCAGATTCTCTTGTGGGAGTTTTGGAAAATGATTATGACGAAGATGAGATAAAGGCAGAAAGGATGGCACGATATGAAGGTATTGATTGATACGAATGTTATCCTGGATGTTTTATGTGCAAGAGAAAAATTTTTAGAAGCATCATTAATAGTCTGGAAGTACTGTGAAGTTAATAAGTTAGAGGGCTATATTTCTGCTCTTTCTATTCCTAACATTGTTTATATTTTACGAAAAGAACTGACACCTGAAAAAACACAGCAAATTATTGATCGTTTATTTCTTATCTTTTCTGTTGCTGATTTAAAAGCAATAGACTTGAAAAAAGCTGCTATAATGCAAACAGAAGATTATGAAGATGCTTTGCAAATGGTTTGTGCGTCAAGAATAAAAGCCAATTTCATTATTACTCGAAATATACGTGATTTTACGATGAGTAAAGTACCGGCAATAACACCAAGAGAATTGCTGGATAGATTCTGATTTGTAAAGAGGGACAGACAAAAGCAGAAATTTATGATTTTTATTCAGGCAAAATCCCCAAAAGGAAAAGTGTCCTATCCCAGATGCGGCTTGGGAGCGTAGTTAAGATGCGGACGAGCATCTTAACTACAGCGACTACAGAGCAGATGGGATAGGACACTTTTTCTTTTTTCGTCTATTATCAAATCTATAAATCTTTATGCAATCTTAATATGGCAGGCGATATATTTATGCAATCTTTGAATGTGTACATATATAATGGGGAAAAACAGGAAAATAGTATTACCGGATGAAATAGTAATGAGACAATATACAGGAGGGATTTATGTCAAAGGATATGCATAAAAAGAAGCATTTCTCTTCTTTTCAATTAATTATTCTGGGATTTGCAGGTGTTATTTTGCTGGGGGCAATTATATTAATGTTGCCAGTTTCTTCTGCCGAGGGAGTGATGACTCCGTTTAATCAGACGCTTTTTACATCAACTTCTGCAGTATGTGTAACGGGACTTGCGGTCTTGGATACAGGAAGTTACTGGTCTGTTTTTGGGCAGGCAGTGATTTTGCTTTTGATACAGATAGGAGGACTTGGTGTAGTTACGGTTGCCGTTTCTGTATTTATGCTGTCAGGCAGAAAGATTTCTCTGATGCAGCGCAGTACGATGCAGAATGCAATTTCTGCACATAAAGTAGGTGGAATTGTCCGTCTGACAAAGTTTATTTTAAAGGGAACTTTATTCATCGAGATGGCAGGAGCATTAGTGTTGTTACCGGTTTTTTATCATGATTTTGGAAGGAAAGGAATATGGATGGCAGTATTTCATTCCATATCGGCTTTTTGTAATGCTGGATTTGATATTTTAGGTACACCTGCGAATCCATTTCCATCCATTACTGCTTATGCAGGAAATCAAATCATAAATGTAGTGATTATGTTTTTGATTATAGCGGGTGGTATCGGATTTCTTACATGGGAGGATATTTGTATTAATAAAATCCACTTTAGGAAGTATCATATGCAGAGCAAGATCATATTTGTGACAACAGCACTTTTGATAGTTTTACCGGCTGTTTTTTTCTTTTTTTCTGATTTTACTGATCTGCCAGTGGGGAAACGCTTACTTGCTTCGTTTTTTCAGGCGGTAACTCCGAGAACTGCCGGATTTAATACTATGGATATTTCTAAAATGACAGAAGCCTCAAAAGCAATGATTATCATACTTATGCTTGTCGGAGGTTCGCCAAGTTCTACGGCAGGAGGTATGAAAACGACAACCTTTGCGGTACTTATATTGAATGCATTTGCCACATTCCGGAGTCAGGAAAATGTCGAAACATTTGGAAGAAGGATTGAGTGTAGTGTGATAAAGAATGCATCAACGATAGCGATGATGTACTGTATGTTATTTTTATGTGGAGGAATTACGATCAGTGTATATGAAGGACTTCCACTTCTGGAATGTCTTTATGAAGCAGCATCAGCGGTTGGAACAGTAGGACTTACATTAGGGATTACACCAAAGCTTCATATAGTATCACAATTTATACTGATTATACTTATGTATCTTGGAAGAGTAGGAGGACTTACTCTTATTTATGCGGTCCTGTCAAAGAAAAAGAAGGGAAATGCAAGATTACCATTAGAAAAAATAACAGTAGGATAGT
>CAKREJ010000081.1 GCA_934317185.1 uncultured Anaerobutyricum sp.
TACGTGAAAAGGTACATGCAGAATACCCTTCTATCATAACAGAAGGCTTAACTGAAGCAGAAATTTTTAATCAATATTTAAAAGATAATTATGGATTAGAAGCAGATTATCTTGAAACAAAATCAACAAACTGCGGAAATAATATCACTTACCTGCTCGACCTGATAAAAGAAAATAATCTCCCTCTTAACAGCATTATCTTATGTCAGGATGCCACCATGCAGCATAGAATGGAAGCCGGGCTTCGCAAATATGCACCTGCTGATACTACAATTATTAACTACGCCTCCTATCAGGCGAAACTCACTTTAAACAAAAACGGAATATCCGCTTACTCCTCTTCCATCCATGGAATGTGGAAACCAGAACGCTATCTCACTCTCTTAATGGGAGAAATCCCACGACTTTCCGATAACAAAGACGGCTACGGACCAAAAGGAACCGGTTATATCGCTCATGTAGACGTCCCAGATGAGGTCTTGGTCGCATTTAACTACCTTAAAGAAAATTATGCCAACTATGTGAGAGAGGCAAATCCTGAATACGCTGGGTAACTCCTGATTTGTTGGAATGACGGACGAAAAATAAAAAGTATCTTATAGCAGATGTGACCTCGGAGCCAGTATGGAATGCAAGCCTATAAGCGAGCATTCCATACGCAGCGACTACTGGCACAGATGCTATAAGATACTTTTATTTTTCGTCAACTGTTCAAATCAGGATCTACAATTCCGCAGTGAATTCTCTTAACTTCTGTTTTGCCTTCGGAGTCAGATTCTTCGGTACCTGAACCTCCACGGTTGTATACTGGTCACCATGTACAGAAGGATTCTTCATAGATACAATGCCTTTGCCACGAAGTCTTAACTTACTGCCGGACTGGGTTCCCGGTTTAATATTGCAACGGACATTACCATAAATAGTTGGTACTGTGACATCTCCGCCGAGTACAGCAGTTATAAATGGAATAGCGATAGTATTACATAAGTCCTGACCTTCCCGTTTAAATCCAGCCTTTTCTTTTACGGTTACTTTCAGGAATAAATCACCAGCAGCCCCACCATTATAACCAGAAGAACCTTTTCCTTTTAACCGGATATTCTGTCCCGTTTCAATTCCTGCCGGAATATTAACTTCTAATGTCTGTACTTTTCCATTTGCATCTTTTAAGTGAATGGTTTCTTTTTTACCAAATGCCGCTGCATCAAAACTTACCTGTATGTCTGCGTGAACATCTTTTCCTTTTGTCTGATAAGATTGACGATTTCCAAATCCTTTACTTTGTCGGAAACTCTCGTTAAATCTATTGTTAAAGTTTCCATTTTTGCCGAAGCCGTTCTGAAAACCAGATTTTTTAAAGCCGCCGCCAAAGAAGTTTTCAAAAATATCTCCCATATCTCCACCTTCAAAATGGAATTCCTGATATCCATTACCATTATTCGTGCGGTAGGTTCCTCCATGGAATCCACCGGCTCCATTAAATCCATTAAAGCCTTCAAAACCGCCGGCATTACCATATGCACCTGACTGTGCTCCTCCGGTTCCATCAAAAGCAGCATGACCAAACTGATCATAAAGCTTTCTTTTCTCTGGATTACTTAAGATCTCATAAGCTTCTGTAACTTCTTTAAACTTTGCTTCTGCATTGGCATCTCCCGGATTAATATCCGGATGGTACTTTTTCGCCAGTTTACGGTATGCCTTTTTAATTGCTTTATCATCTGCATCTCTATTTATTCCAAGAACTTCATAATAATCTCTTGTTGCTGTCATTATCTTCACCCTCTCGTTGTGAATTCTATTTGTTCTATTTGAAATATAACACCGTATATTCTAATTGTCAACTCTATTTTTTATTTTTCACAATCTACGATATAATTATAATATGAAAAAGGCTGTCTTTTATTGACTTTATTCTCTTTTTCCTTTATACTAAAATAATGATTAATACAAAGGAAAGGAAAGGTATAATGAAAAAAATTACATCAATTTTATTATCACTTATGTTGTCCGTTACTATTTTGATGGGCAGTATTCCAATGAGTGCTTCTGCCGCTGCTCCAAAAAACGGTTGGGTACAGAATGCAAACAAAACAATGTCTTACTATCAAAATGGTAAAAAGGTTACTGGATGGAGAACCTTAAAAAGTTACTCTGACAAGAAAAAATATAAATACTTTTTTAACAATAAAGGTCAGTTAGTTACTGATTTATTCAAATTAAATTATAAAAAATGGATTCAAAAAGATATTAACATTATAGTAAATACAAAAACACATAATGTAACTCTTTATGCAAAAGATGCCAAGACAAAGAAGTATAATATCCCAATAAAGACTATGGTTTGTTCTACTTCCCGTGACCCTAAGGGCACAAAAGCAGGAAAAGGCTGCCGTCTTGAAAAAACTTCTGCTGTAAGATGGTTTATTTATAAAAAAAGCCGCCCATATCACTATTATCAGTGGGGTGTTAAAACAAAACACGGTAATTTCTATTTCCACTCTGCACGTTATACCACTACAAATAACAGAAAGTTAGAAGTAGGCTTATATAACGATATGGGAACAGACCAGACAACAACAAGTGTTCGTCTTCAGGCTGTTAACGCAAAGCTGATTTATGATATTGCTACAAAAACTAACAAGAAAAGACGTGTATGGGTTAAAGTAATCAGAAGACAGAACGAAAAAGGTCCTTTTGGTATTTATACTTTAGCGAATACTACCGGAAAAATCAAAAATAAAAAGAAAAGATACGATCCTACCGATCCATTAATTAAAGCGAATAAAAAGATTTATACTTATGCTATGAGTATTTTAAACAGCTTTAAATAATCAGATTACGCTTTGTCTCCTCAGACAATCACAACATATTTATCATAAACAGGAAAAGAACTCATTTTTTGAGTTTCTTTTTCCTGTTTATTTTTTATAACTTTTTATATTGGTTTTCTTATAATATATAATAAATATCCCATATATATACTGAAAATAATTACGCCTTCCCATCTTTTGATTTTTTTTCTAATTAGCATAGGCACTAAGGCTATTGCTGATATAAGCATACATAACGGCATATCAATTTCTATCATCTGTGCCGAAATTGGAAGTTTTTCTCCACTGATCAGCGTACAGATTGGAAGAATAAAAGCGGAATCTATCATATTAGCACCAACGATATTTCCAACAGACAAAGAAGACTCTTTTTTTATAATGGCCGTAATTGTCGTTACAAGTTCCGGAAGAGATGTTCCCATTGCAACAATTGTCACCGCTATAATATCTTCACTAATATGTAACTTTTCTGCTATCGCACAGGCAGATTGTACCAGAAGCTCCGATCCTGCTACTATAGCAATTGCACCTGTACAAAACCAAAAAAGTGTTTTCCATATAATACTTTTTCTTTGCCGTCGATAACTACTGTCTTTTTTCTTTTCATCTCTTCCATTTTGCGTTCTTCTATAGAATATAGAGCTTTGCCTCTTGTTTTCCTTTGCAGATCCTTTACTTTCCTGAACAGCACTTTTTATATTTTGTGTAAGGAATAACACTCCAGCCAGTAAAAGCAAAAAACAATCCGATTTATCAAAAATTTTATCGCCAAAGCTAAAAAACAATAACACTAATGTTCCTAAATACAAAATAGTTTTTATTAAATATTCTTCCCTTCTGATTGCTACCGGAAGAAAAAACAGGCTAAGTGCCAGAATAATTCCTGTATTTGCAGAAACTGAACCAATGGCATTTCCTATTGCCATAACAGAATGTCCTTTTAATGCCGCTGCTACAGAAACAATAATTTCCGGCATCGTTGTAGCAAAACTTACAATTGTTGCTCCTATTACATATTTAGGTATTCCCAATACCTCTGATAATTTTGATGCAGCCTCTACAAACCAGTCTCCCCCTTTGTATATAAAAAATAATCCAATAAAAAAAGACATATAAATCATATACAGCCCTCCTGCTTATATCAATTTAATATGCCTTTTTCTGTTATTTAATACCTGATTTCTGCCATACACAGATGCAAAGCTTCGTCCATAGGCAAAAGCTTTACTCTTTGCCTGTATCGCTTCCGCAAAATCTTACTTTGGCAGTTTTTTTATTTCTTTCTCTGTTTCTTTTGCTTCCGGGGATTTTAAGATTTCTATTTCTTTACGAATCGCATCCATTTTTAAGTCAAGGGCCGCACTCTCATCTGCACACTGCTTTAAATCTTCCGTAAGCTGATCCGAAACAATATCTTTTTTGTATTTTAACTTATGCTCAAGACTCGCCCAGAAATCCATCGCGATCGTACGAAGCTGAACTTCGACTTTCATCATTTTTTTCTTATGCTCTAAGAAAATAGGAACTTCGACTATCAAATGTAAGCTTCGATAACCATTGTCTTTCGGATTCTCTATATAATCCTTCCGCTGAATCAAAGTAATATCATCCTGTTCTAAAAGACAATCTGCCAAAAAATAAATATCTTCTCTAAAAGAACATATAATACGGATGCCTGCTATATCTGAAAGATTTTCCTCGATACTTTGTGTTGAAAATGGTAAATTTCTTCTATTAAGCTTCTCTGTAATACTTTCAAGGCTTTTCACTCTCGTTTTGATTGACTCTATCGGGTTTCTGTCATGTATAAGTGAAAACTGTTCATTTAACACACGAAACTTTGTTTCTACTTCCATAAGAGCACACTGATAATATGCCATCAATTCTTTGTATGGTTTCTGCTCCCTTTGAAGCATCTCATTAATCTCTTTTGTAGATAATTCCCGGAAGATTCTTTCCCTAAGCCGTTCTCCTATCGGTGAACGCATCAAATCATCTAATGCTCCAAAAATCTTTTTTCTTTGTTCCATTGTTATCCAATCCTTTCATATCGTACTTCCACGATTCATGGAATATCTTGTTTAATTTTACCATGACTTAGTGATTATCTCAATTCATTTTCTACAAGTTATAAGGCAATTCCCTATACATTTTCCTTAAGATGCTTGTTTGCAAATACGATATTTTATGCTATAATACGTCGTGTTGTAACATTTATTTAATATTTTTAAATACTTTGTAACTATTTAAAATCCACTTAAAGTAAAGTGAATCAACGATGAACGGAGGATTTATTTTGAAAAAACATATCTTTTTATGCTTTCTTTTTCTGCTAAGCGGATTTTTCTTCATTCCGTCAGATGTTTCTGCTTTTCAACACGCTTATGAGAGCAATTCTGATTTTATCTATGCTCTGGCTCGGAACGAACTTCCTGTATATTATTCTGATTACAGTACAGATTTAAAAACAATACTCCCTAAATATACCGGCGTAAAAGTAATCGGTTCTTCCGGTTCCTGGTATGAAATCCAGTATACTGCTAAAAAGTGTGGGACAAGAAGTGGCTGGATAACAAAAGAAGAATTTCATTCGGATTGTCTGATCTATGACGGTAGCGAAAAGCAGCCTTTTGCAGATGGCACATATCAGATTTCTTTTTATGAAGAAGAACAGGAAGCTTCTGTTCTCTCCACAAGCACCTCTCCACTCATGGCAGCAGCCTTGCGTTATTCATTTGAATATATAGGCAATAACCATTATACAATTCGCAAAGAGGGAGAAGAAAAATACTTAAAATCAGATGCACTGTCTGAGGATGACTCTTATACGAATAACCTCTGGGGAGATCAGGAAGAAGCCGGTACCTTTCTCATCACAAGGAAAGGAAACTATTACATTATTTCTGATGTAAATACCAGACGAATTCTTTCTCAAAATTCGAGTGGTATTTTAGAATTTACTACAGATCAAAATTCCATGTGGCGTTTTACCAGAAATAAAAAGGCTGTTGAAAAGGAAAATCTACAGGTTTTTGTTCAATTTGATCCCGTGTGGGCTAAGCATCATTATGGAAATGAAACAAACAAAGATACGGAAACAAATAATTTCTGTACTTCTGGATGTGGAATTTTTGCTACAGTAAATGCAATCTATTCTTTGTCGGGCCATTTCCCTGATCCATACGAACTGGCAGATTATGCTTCTGACAAACATTATCGTATTGAAGATTGTGGAACTGACAGCGGATTTTTTAAAGCTGCTGCCGAAAAATTTGGCTATAAGTACGGATTTAGCTATGACGGAAGCGGAGAATCTTTTAAAGAATTAAAGGAAAAATTAAGAGAGGGCGATACGGCTATCGTATATCTGCCCGGGCATTATGGTACTATCGTTGATTATAATGCCAAAAAGAATAAATTTCTGTTGATGGATCCTCATTACCTTCCAAAACGAGGCACTTCTTCCTTTGGAGATTGGGTAAGCCAGAAAGACTTAGAGGAAGGGGCACTCATGACACAGATGTTCTTTTATTACAAGGCAAAGTAACCATTTCATTCATAATAAAATCGCAAGAATTTATCCTTTTTCTTTTTATTATAGCGTTGTTATTTAAAACACATTGTTATATAATATAGACAATATGGCAAGGAAGGCGGGTTACATATGAATCTGAGACAAATTAATGATTTATGGAATGAATATAAAGAAAAGTATGACTTACCGGAAGATATACAGATTTCGGAAGTACAGTATGATGCGGAGAAATATGTGGAGGGTTTTTTTAATATCCTTGAGCTTCTTGAAGGCAAGTATATTTTGCATCTGAATCCTCGTTTTCATCTTTATAGTGACAGTTATGCCCGCTTTATTCTTTTCCACGAATTCACTCATTTTTATGATTTCATAAACAGTTCATATGATGAGACAGAAGATTTATTTGTTTACATGAATGCCTATTCTGAATTCCATGCCTGTCGTGTTACACTTGCCCGTTTTATGGAACGCCTCACACTGAAAACTGTACATATAGATAAGATTCAGATTCCTGGTCCATTCAATGAGATTTCTATCCGTCATCTTTTAGAAGAGGGACTATGGAGAGTGAAGGTCAGTTTTGGACAGTTCCTTGAAACATTAGAACCGAATGATTTTATTATGACTTTCCGTCAATTAATGTATTTACTCGGTTATATATCTCTCTTTGAGAATGATGATGTTTTATTAGAACAGACTTTACAGTTTGCACATCTTGATACCGATGATTTCTTTGATTTGTATCACGCTTTAAAAGAGATTGATTATGAAGAGATTTTAAGATTAACAAGAAAGATTTATAATTCTGCTTTTCTTATTTATTTAAGAGGATTTTTCCGAAGGAACTATGACAGGCGTATCCTTCCGGATGATGAACTTGAAAATATTACCGCAGATAACTGCGACGAATATAAGACAATCCTTGACAAACGACAACAGGAAGTTGCTGCTTAGGATTTTTGAAAAAAACAGACGAACTGATACTAATCTGCCAGTCTTGCTACGAACAGAACTCAGGAAGATAAATAAAGCATATCTGTGGCCTCGGAGCAA
>CAKREJ010000082.1 GCA_934317185.1 uncultured Anaerobutyricum sp.
AAAATATTGTGTTTTATGCGGTTTTCTTTTATAATGAAAGACAGGTGATAATGAAGAAGGGAGAGGGAACATAAATGACAGGATTAAAGCAATATCTTTTATTTGATCTGGATGGAACTTTGACAGATCCTATGGTGGGTATTACCTCCTCTGTTCAATATGCTTTAGAAAAGTTCGGTATTTATGTGCGGTATCTCAAAGAGTTGATTCCGTTTATTGGACCGCCACTTAGTGATTCTTTTGAGGAATTTTACGGATTTTCGAAAGAAGATGCAGAAAAAGCAGTACAGTATTATAGAGAATACTATGCCCCAAAGGGGATATTTGAAAATGAAGTGTATCCATATATCCCGGAGATGCTTGCGTCTTTAACAGAAGCTGGATTTACTCTGCTGGTAGCCACTTCAAAGCCAACGGTATTTGCAAAGCAGATATTAAAACACTTTGGTCTTAGCGATTATTTTTCCTTTGTTGGAGGAAGTGAATTAGATGGTGTGAGAAAAACAAAGGCAGAGGTTATCGATTATGTCTTAAAGATGTGCGGAGTTAAAGCAAAGGAAGCGATTATGATCGGGGACAGGAAACATGATATAGAAGGTGCCAAGACCTGTGGTGTGGAATCTGTCGGTGTACTTTATGGTTACGGTGAGAAGGAAGAGCTGTTAAAGGCAGGAGCTGATCATATTGTAAAGGATGTAAGAGAGCTGGAGCTTTATCTTAGAAAGCAGGGGAAGAATTCAGAAAATCTTACATGGTATGACCGTTTAAAAGGACGGGAAGAAGGAAAGGAAAAGAATATGATTCGATTTGGAATGATAGGAACGGGAAAGATTGCGGAAAAGTTCTGGCAGGCAAATCGCTACGGAAAAGAATTTGAACTTACTGCGGTATACTCAAGAACCTTAGAGAGAGCAAGAGCTTTTGGTTTTCAAAAGGGAAGCTTACAATATTATGATGATTTAGAGGCGTTCGCAAACAGTGATTCGATGGATGCTGTTTATGTGGCAAGTCCAAATTGTTGTCACCATGATCAGGTTATGACGCTGTTAAAAGCAGGTAAGCATGTACTTTGTGAGAAACCGCTGGCATCGAATTTAAAAGAAGCAGAGGAAATGTTTGCGGAGGCTGAGAAGCAGAATCTGATTCTTTTAGAAGGAATGCGTTCGATTTATGCCCCATCTTTTGAGAAGATGATTCCGTACATGGAAACATTAGGAACAATTCGAAGGGCGACATTGCAGTATTGCCAGTATTCTTCCAGATATGATAATTATAAAAGAGGAATTGTTGAGAATGCATTTAAGCCGGAGTTATCTAATGGAGCATTAATGGATATCGGTGTCTATGTCGTATCTTGCATGATCCGCCTTTTCGGTGCACCACAGTCTGTTAAAGCTTCAGGAATCAAGCTATCTAACGGTGTAGATGGAGCGGGAACGATTCTTATGGAGTATCCGGATATGATTGGAGAAGCCATTTATTCTAAGGTTACGGATTCAGCGATGCCAAGTCAGATTCAGGGTGAAGCAGGTTCTATGCTTGTGCAGGAAATAGAGAATGTTAAAGATTTACGCATTGTAAGAAAAGGTGTGGTACAATCTATTCATTTTGAACAGTCTGATAATATTTTGAATTATGAGACGCAGGAATTTATCAAAATGATAAAGACCGGCATGGGATGGGAGAAATCAAAAGAGATTACTTTAGAAACGATGAAGGTTTTAGATGAGGCAAGAAGACAGCTTCATATTGTATTTCCGGCAGATAAGAAGTCAAATGGAAAGAAAAAATAAAAAGACTGCGAAAGAGGAGGAGTAAAGTCATGGCAGGTCAGGCAGAATTTTTACAGGCAATTCAGGAGTTAGAACGTCTGGGAGAGACAAATGGAAATCAGTTATCTATGGAAGAAATCAATGCATATTTTTCTGATATGAAGTTAGAAGAGAAACAGCTTGATTTTATATGTAATTATTTTGAGTCCCACCAGATATATATTACAAATCGTGTAGAAAGATTTGAAGAAGAGATTGGAGATGAGGAGCTTCCGACGAAAGAAGATCCTATGGATGCAGAAATCGTGGCTTTCTATTTAAAAGAAATGGAAAAAGCAAGTCAGTTATCCGGTGAACAGGAAATGGTTATTGCCAGAAAGCTTGTCAGCGGAGATGACAATGCGAGAAATCTTCTTATAGAGGCAAATCTTTCTCGTGCAGTAGAGATTGCCAAAGAATATGAAGGAAGAGGACTTCTCTTAAGTGATTTGATTCAGGAAAGCAATATTGGATTAATGGTTGCGGTAAATGAATTTGAGCCGGATATTGATAAAGATTTTCGTATGTTTTGTGAAAAAATGATTCGTAAACATTTAGAAGAAGTGTTAGAAGAATATAATTCCTCTACCCGTTCTGCGGTAAAGATGGCAAATCGTGTAAATGAGATGAATGATATTGCAACAGCATTTGCGAAAGAGTATGAGAGAGAAGCAAAGCCTTCTGAAATTGCAGAGAGAATGGGAATTGGTGAAGAAGAAGTTCGAGAGCTTATGAAGGTATCTTTGGATGCGATTGCAGTATTAGATCAGTCAAAATAAAGTAATGATTGTTTGGAATGGTACCGTTTTCAGAATTTGTTCTGAATAATTACAAAATGGTATAATAATTTTGAATTGTCAACATATAATGTAACTATCCAGAGATATTATAATAGCTCTGAGGTAGCGGTAGAGATAAAGAGGGAAAATGAGATATGATGAAGAGCTGATCGATGAGGTCAGAGAAAAAAATGATATAGTCGATGTAATTTCCTCTTACGTTTCCTTGAAAAAAAGAGGTTCAAGTTATGTAGGATTATGCCCCTTCCATAATGAAAAGACACCGTCATTTTCGGTTAGCAGAGATAAGCAGATGTATTATTGTTTTGGATGTGGACAGGGAGGAAATGTTTATACATTTCTTATGGAATATAACCGGCTTTCTTTTGTAGAAGCATTACAGAGTCTGGCACAAAGAGCCGGAGTAGAGCTTCCGGAAAGGGAACAGACAGCAGAGGAAAGACAGCAGGCTGATGCCAGACTGACACTGAGAGATATGAATAAAGAAGCGGCCGTGTATTTCCATTATCTTTTAAAGAGTAATCGTGGAACGCAGGCACTGTTATATCTTAAGAATCGTGGTCTTAGTGATGAAATGATTAATCAGTTCGGACTTGGATATGCGGATATTTACCGGGATGACCTATATCAGTATTTAAAATCAAAGGGATTTACAGATTACCAGATGAAGGAGTCTTCCCTTGTAAATATTGATACGGTAAAGGGAAGTTATGATAAATTTTTTAACAGAGTAATTTTCCCGATTATGGATATTAATCAGAGAGTTATCGGTTTTGGTGGCCGTGTCATGGGTGAGGGAGAGCCAAAATATTTAAACTCTAAGGAAACTATTTTGTTTGATAAAGGAAGAAATCTATATGGCTTAAATTACGCAAAGCGTGCAAAAAGTAATGCGATTATTTTGTGTGAGGGATACATGGATGTTATTTCGCTTCATCAGGCAGGGTTTACGAATGCGGTTGCACCACTTGGAACCGCATTTACTCCAAATCAGGCGATGCTCTTAAAGCGATATACAAAGGAAGTTATTTTATCTTTTGACAGCGACGGTGCAGGAATAAAAGCGGCACTTAGGGCATTGCCAATATTAAGAGAAAATGGACTGCGGGGAAGAGTTTTATCTATGAAGCCATATAAAGATCCGGACGAGCTTATTAAGGCAGAGGGAGCAGAAGGATATCAGAAGCGGATAGATGAAGCCGAAGCCGGCAGGATGTTTGAACTTCTTGTTCTTTACGGACAATATAATCAACAGGACCCAGAAAGCAGGACAGAATTTCTTCATGAAGTGGCAAAGAAGCTTGCACAGATTGAAGAACCACTGGAACGGCAGACATACCTTACATCGGTGGCGAACCGATTTATGATTCGTAAAAATGATCTGGAGAAGCTTGTGAATCGATACGGACTGGGATATCAGTATGAGAAAGTAAACAAACAATATAAAACTTCTCCTGAAACAGAGGAAAGGCGGCAGGAAAAGAAAAAAAATAAGAAAAACCAACCACAGAGACTATTGTTGACATGGCTTGTGGAACGTCCTGAGATGTATCAATATATACGGGCATACATTGGAGCAGATGATTTTATCGAACCATTGTATCATTCTGTGGCAATTATGTTATTTGAACAATTAGATACGAACGAAAAGATAAACCCGGCAGCAATTCTGAGTCGTTTTACCGATGCGGAAGAACAAAAGGAGATTGCAGTTATTTTTAATACACACCTGAAATCAGAGGAGGAACTTTCTCCGGAAGACCAAGATAAGGCACTATCTGATGTAGTGCGAAAAGTAAAGCTCGCAAGAATCGAAGAGGAAATGGTTCATACAAGTGATATTATGCGTTGGCAGGAGCTGTTAGCTTTAAAAAATAAAATGCAGAAATTTAGTATAAAACGAGCGTAGAACGGGTTACAATAAGAACAGAAGTAATGGATTCCCGAAATTGTCGTGCAAAATCAGCCGTAAAAATTTCAAGAGTTCATAATAGTGATTTGGAGGGTGTATTTTGGGCAGGAAAGAACAGATTTTTGGCAGCCGGATGAATTGTCTGCTTGAGAAAGCAAAGAAGCAGAAGGATGTAGTAGAACTTCAGGAAATAAAAGAAGTTTTTCAGAATAGTCCGTTAACACCGACACAGCTTGAACGTATTGTGTCTTATCTGGAAGAAAGAAAAATCGATGTACTTACCATGTCTGAAATAGATTCTGATGATATAGAAGAGGCAGATGTTTTAAATGATATTTCTGTTTTTGATAAGTCAGATGGCGGCAGAAGGATAGAGGCAACGGCAGAGATTCAAAAAGGGTACGAAAAAATGCCGCAGGAGTCGGAAAGTTCTTTTTTGGAAAAAGATAGTGCAGAAGATCCTGTGCGTATGTATTTAAAAGAAATAGGAAGAATTCCGCTGTTAACCCCTGAAGAAGAAATAGAACTGGCAAAGAGGATGGAAAAAGGAGACGAAGAGGCGAAAAAACAGCTTTCGGAAGCCAATCTTCGTCTTACAGTAAGTATTGCCAAACGATATTCCGGCAGAGGAATGCAGTTTCTTGATCTGATACAGGAGGGGAATCTGGGGCTTATTAAAGCAGTAGAAAAGTTTGATTATCGAAAAGGTTATAAATTTTCAACATATGCTACATGGTGGATTCGTCAGGCAATTACAAGGGCGATTGCAGATCAGGCGAGAACGATTCGGATTCCGGTGCATATGGTAGAGACAATGAATCGGGTTAACCGGACGAGCAGGAGACTTTTGCAGGAATACGGAAGAGAGCCAACCCCGGAAGAAATAGCAAAAGCTACAAGCATTCCGATAGAGCGAGTGCTTGAAATATCTAAAATATCACAGGAACCGGTTTCTTTAGAAACTCCAATTGGAGAGGAAGAAGATAGTCATCTGGGAGATTTTATTCAGGATGAGCATATTCCTGTTCCTGCTGATGAAGCAACACACACTCTTTTGCGTGAACAGCTTGAGATGGTAATGGATACTTTATCGGAGCGTGAGCAAAAGGTATTAGCACTTCGATTTGGATTAGAAGATGGAAAGCCGCATACTCTTGAAGAGGTTGGAAGAGAATTTCAAGTAACAAGAGAACGCATACGACAGATTGAAGCGAAGGCCTTGCGTAAGCTGAGACACCCAACAAGAAGCAGAAAGCTTAGAGATTTTCTGGAAGAGTAAGCTATAAGAATAGATAGATAATAAAAGACAGATATATTTACGACAGTTTATGTCCGTATAATATATCTGTTTTTATGTTAACATTGTTAAAATCAGGCTGCCGCAATCTCACTGGTTTTAGATAGTGGGTTAAGGTAGCCAAAAGTAATAGCTGATGTTATACTATACATTATGGGAAGTTGGAAATCAAAAAACGGCATTCTTAAAAAGTGAAATAAGAAATGTATTAAAAGAAGATTAAGAGATATGGAATCGTAATTACATATTCAGGAGGAATACAAATAAAATGGAACTATCAATACGATTAAAAACAGTAGCAGAAGCGGTAACACCAGGAAATCGTGTGGCGGATATAGGAACGGATCATGGTTATGTGCCGATTTATCTTGTAAAGAATAACCTGTCACCGGGTGGCATTGCCCTGGATGTGAATAAAGGACCGCTTGAAAAGGCACAGGAACATATTCGTGCAGAAAAGCTTGGCAAAAAAATAGCAATCCGTCTTGGAAATGGACTTGCTCCATTAGAGCCGGGAGAGACAGATACTGTAATTATTGCCGGCATGGGTGGGGATTTAATATGTAAAATACTAAAAGCCAAACCAGAATTTCTAATAGAAGGAAAAGAGTTGATTTTACAGCCGCAGTCAGAATGGTTTAAAGTTCGTCAGATTTTAAAAGAATACCGTTATCAGATTGAAAAGGAATGGTTTTTAAAAGAAGATGGAAAGTATTATGTTATTATCAAAGCAGAACCTGGGTGGACACAGCCACAGCGAATGAAGCACAAACAGCCTTCCATTCACCAATATATGAAAGAAATAGCAGATCTACCGGAAAATCAGACAAACATAAAGAAAGATATGGAAAGCATTTACGAACAATATGGCAAATACTTAATCGAAACGAAAAATCCAGTCTTAATAGAATATTTAGAGAAAGAAATCATCAAAAAAGAAAAAATAGCAGCAGAACTGAAACAGTCCATAAAGAACATGGAAGATATAGAAGAGCTAGAAGAACTTTCAGGAAAAGACCGGGCGAATCTTATAAAAAGACAGAGGAGATATCAGGAACTGCAAAAAGAGATAGAAGATATGAAAAAAGCGATTTGTTAGAAAGTTGCTTATCAAAGACAGTGGCAATATTTCAAAAATTATAGAAAATATTTGGGTAAAGGAGAAAAAATGTTAGCAGATTACCATGTACATACAGTGTTTAGCAATGATTCTGTTTATCTGATGGAAGATGTTGTTAAAGATGCGATTTCTTTAGGAATGGAAGATATCTGTTTTACAGATCATGTAGATTATGGTCCGTATCGTGACTGGGATGACCCAAGAGGGATTGAATATCGTGCGGGAGAGGAAGGCGAATCGGAATGGGTTGCGCTTACCAACGTAGAATATAAAAAATATTTTTCACTAATTGCAGAACTGAAAGAAAAATATAAAGAACAGATTTCAATAAAAGCCGGGTTGGAGTTTGGTGTGCAGACGCATACCATTCCGGAATATGAGAAGTTATTTGCAAG
>CAKREJ010000083.1 GCA_934317185.1 uncultured Anaerobutyricum sp.
CACACTTCATCGCCTGAGTAACCTTTAGAGGTACAGGTGGAATCCTTTGCCCCAATTAATTCTACATCATGTCCAGTTGCTGGAATGATTGTGCGTTCCTTAATGGTTGTGTTACAAACAGAACAGTATTCTCTGCCCTTGTAGCCGTCTTCTGTACAGGTTGCAGCTTTATTTGCTTCTTTCACTAAAGTGTGTGGAATTGTTGGGATAGCTCTTTCTTCTGTTTTGGAGCAGACTTTACAGGTACGGACTTCTTTGCCTTCTGCAGAACACGTTGGTTTTGTAGTAGTTGTCCACTTACCCCACTGGTGGTTGTCAGTCTTGGCTAAAGCTTCGACCTTAGTCTCTTTACAGACAGAACAGGTGTAGAGAATTTCTCCTGCTTCTTTACAGCTAGGCTCTTTTGTAACTCTGCCCTTGTCCCACTGATGGTTGTGATTTGGATCAACACGCCATTTAGCGTAGAGCGACATGTCACTTACATTGTCAATAGTAATCTTAGTTAAGATTTTTCCTGTGCACTCTTCGTTATCATACCAAGCAACAAATCTGTAACCTGCTCTCGTAACCTGACTAGTTGTTGGAAGTGAGTATGTTGTACTGGCGCTCTTAAATGTGCATGTCATTGTGTAACTATCTGTATGATTTATTCCATTAATTTTTATTGTACCACCAGTGTAAACTAAATTAACTTTGTAGCTTGTTTTTGCCCACTGTGCATACAATTTACTTGGAATAGTAGTAAGTGTAGCATTTGCTTTGTAGCTTTCTCCAGTTCCATCTGCTTTTGTATTCCATCCTTTAAAGATGTAATTGGTTTTTGAGAAACCGCAAGAAGGTAATGTTACCTTAGAACCTTCACTGACAAACATTGGTTCTGTGTCGCCTATGGTTGCACCATTTCCATAGAAATGTATTGTTTTCACATCTTCATCTGTGAACATTACTTTTCTATTTAACCAAGGAGATGTAGCTGTGTCTTTGTAATTTACTTTATCTTTCAATGATGCAGGTAAAACTGTAGGCACTGCTCCATTACTTGTTGAAACAGAAAAAGCATGTGTTCCTATGCTACTAATGCTATCTGGCAGTGAAAGTTTGGTTGTTTCTCTCATCTGGTAAAGAGCATAGTTTTCTAACGTGGTTAAAGCTGTGTTAGATAAATCAAGCTGCGGAATACCATAGCACGCATAGAAAGCATACCCGCCAATCGTTGTTAATGTGTCCGGTAAAGTAATCTTGGCTAAAGCAGAACAGCCATAGAATGCTTTGGATGGCACGCTAGTAAAGGTAGACTGGCTAAAGTCTAAGTTCTCCAATGCTTTACAATTAGAGAATGCTGCTGAACCAATAGACTTTAAATTACACTTATCAAGTCCTTCGATGTTTGTTAATGACTGACAATTGTAGAAAGCCTCGTCACCAATTGAAGTGATTGTACTTGGTAACTTAATGGTCTTGAGATTTTTACAGTATGCAAAAGCTCCTTTAGGGATGCTGGTAAGTTTTGAGTTTGATAAGTCAAGTTCCTCTATGCTAGAGCATCCTGAAAACGACCTTTCCCCTAACTCATTAAGATTAGGTGCTCCTCCATCTATTACTAAAGATTTCAAGTTATCCATAGAATTAAAAGCATCTCTACTAATTTGTGTTATAGAACTTGGAAGTTTAATTGACGTTAAGTCCGCAGTAAGTCCTCTAACATACGTAACTGGGATTCCATCTATTTCATCTGGAACAACAAAATCTGAACCATTAGAGAAATCAAATCCCTGTAGATTTAATCCCCAGTTTCCCATTTCATCCCAGTTGTTATAGTCGCTATACTGATTTGGATTATTTTTATCATAGTCTAAGGTAAAATAACAATTATCTTTTTTGAGATAATTGTTATTATCAAATACTCTATTAATGTGATTATTTGCCCAAGAATAAAGATTAAAATCTGGGACACCACTAATTGGGTCACTTAAAATCCACTTTCTGTTTTGAGAATCATAAGAGAAAACGCAAGCATGTTTTGTATTCTGAACATAACTAGAGGGAATTCCTTCAATTTGACATAATCTTTCTAGAATACTAGAATACTGTCCGCATGCACCAATTTTCTGTTCCCACGCCTTTTCGAGAGATAAACCATCATATTTAATATCAGTAGTCATCACAGTACTTACATATTTAGAAAGAGTAATTATCTTATCATACTCAGTCTTGCAATCCTTGATAGCTTCATCGGCACAGGATTTCATGTCTAAGTACAGCTCTGATGTTTTATCCACGTTCTCTGGTAGCATACTCTTACTTGGGTCTTTGTATTTCTGGATTAAGTCATTCACTTTTTTGGTTGCTGTGAGTGCTGGGAAGTAGGTTTCGGGATTAGCGTAAACACTGAATTTTTGTGTTGACTTGTCTAAAGGGTCGTAACCTGGATTTTGAATATCACCTTTTTGAAGTTCGAGACTGTAATTATCAAGCTGAAACTCTTCACCATCGTAACGTAAATTACCAGTTAATCCACGTCCATTACCATACGTTTCAAGGTTATAAAACTCCAATGTTTTTCCATTCTTAAGGGTTCTTTTAGTCAAAAAATGCTCCCCATTTGGGAGCACATAATAATCGTTATTTTCCTCTTCAGCCTGAGTAGTCGGTGTAGCTGCTTTAACTAACTTTGGTGTGAAAAGTCCTCCGAAAGTTAGAGTCGTGGCTAAAGCTCCGACCAACAAAAATCTTTTTTTCATAATTATTACTCTCCTTTTTAAAAGTTTATATATCTCTACCATATATACTTTCTCTTCTAAAAAGTATTATACCTCAAAAAAGAGAAAAAAGCGAGCCTCAAAGATAGAAAAATCCTTATTTATTTAAGAAAATGAACGAAAAATAAAAAATCCAAATCATTCTGCCAAGCCAACAAACAAAAAAACAAAAAAATATATGGTAGCGACTGCTGACACAGATGCTACCATATATTTTTTTATTTTTCGTCCGCTCCTTAGTAAATGAAATAGTTACTAAGCTCTGTTTTGTTGTGCTACGAGATATTCTGCTCCATATTTCTTACGGAGTGCAGGTTTCTCAATCTTTCCGGTTGCATTTCTAGGTACATCTGCAAATATAATCTTCTTTGGACGTTTGTAACGAGGAAGCTTCATGCAGTATTCTTCAATCTCCTCTTCCGTACATTCCATACCGTCCTTTACAGAGATGATTGCTCCGGTAATCTCTCCTAAACGCTTATCCGGAAGTCCGATTACGGCTACATCCTTTACCTTATCATAGGCACTTAAGAAGTTCTCGATCTGTACCGGATAGATATTTTCTCCACCACTTACGATAACGTCCTTCTTACGGTCTACAAGAAAATAGAATCCATCTTCATCCTGCATCGCCATATCTCCGGTAAAAAGCCATCCGTCTTTGAGTGTCTCCGCAGTTGCCTTTGGATCGTTGTAATAACAGGTCATCATTCCCGGTCCCTGTACGCAAAGCTCTCCAACCTCTCCTTGTGGAAGTGCATTCCCATTCTCATCTACAATCTTACAGGACCAGCGGTATCCCGGAATTCCGATTGCTCCAACTTTATTAATGTTCTCTATTCCAAGATGTACACATCCCGGACCGGTAGATTCGGAAAGACCATAATTTGTATCATACAAATGGTTCGGGAAATATTCTTTCCAGTGTTTAATTAATGACGGCGGTACCGGCTGTGCACCGATATGCATCAAACGCCACTGAGATAGTTCATAATTCTCCAGTTTTAAATCTCCTCTGTCAAGACTGTCTAAAATATCCTGTGCCCACGGAACTAAGAGCCATACTATCGTACAATGCTCTTTTGATACGGCATCAAGAATAATCTCCGGTGTCGTACCTTTTAACAATACTGCCTTACTTCCCGCACACAAGCTACCCATCCAGTGAAACTTAGCTCCGGTATGATACAGCGGAGGAATACATAAAAAGACATCTTCCCTGTTCGTCAGATGATGCTTCTGCTCCATCTGTGCTGCCTGTAAAAGGCTCTCATGATTATGAAGAATTGCCTTCGGAAATCCTGTTGTTCCTGATGAAAAGTAAATTGCTGCATCATCTTCATCCTCTAAACGAACTAACGGAGCCTGACTGGAACAATCTGCTACAAGCTCCCGATAACTTTCTGCGAATGTCGGGCAGCCATCTCCTACATAAATCAAAAGACGACCTTTGCTAAGTTCTTCTTCAATCGCCTCGATACGTCCGATAAACTCCGGTCCAAAGAAAAGCACATGAACTTCTGCCAGATCTGCACAGTATTTAATCTCATCAGAAGCAAATCGGAAATTAAACGGTACGGCGATTGCCCCTGTTTTTAAAATACCAAAATAAATCGGCAGCCACTCCAGACAGTTAAACATTAAGATTGCTACACGATCGCCCTTCTGAACACCTCTGCTTAATAACATATTCGCTACACGATTCGCCTTCTCATCAAAAACACTCCACGTAATCTCACGACGATACGGAACAGAAGAAGTCTGCTGCACAAGGTCATATTCCTTCCATGTTGTCTTTCTTGTATCCTTCATCGTAGGATTTAACTCTACTAAAGCAACCTCATCTCCGTAAAGCTTATGATTTCTCTCAAGTAAATCTGTAACTGGCATAACGCTACCATCCTTTTCTTAAAAAATTTAAATATTTAAAATACAGACACCCCTTTCTCTGCGTCTGTATCTCTTAATCTTCCTAATCCCTCTTCACTTTTTCTCTTTTATTTATTAAAGTGTTGCACTATGATAAAGTATCATATTTTGTGAAAAAAGTCAACGCTATCTCGTCACTCTGGCACTTTTTTCGGGCAGGCACCACCTACAAATTTCTCTTTAAATCCTGTGACGTTTTACAAGCTTCGTTGACAGATTTCCTTTTTTGCTCTATGATTATATAACAACGGGCCAAAAGGATAATACTGTCATTTGTACTTACATACATGACAGGCTTTTTAAACTTTAAACCTGTAAATATCCAGTCAAACTCAGAATATATTTGAGTCTAATATCATTATATCTGATAAAATAAACAGAAACGAGGATGAAATTATGTTAAATGAAAAAATGGTCGCTCTTGGCACCCAGCGTTCTGTTATTCGTGAATTATTCGAATACGGCAAACAGCGTGCAGCAGAAGTAGGAGCAGAGAATGTCTTTGATTTTTCTATCGGAAACCCCAGTGTTCCCGCTCCGGACTGTGTAAATGAAACTGCAGTAAAACTGCTCAATGAAATGGATTCTGTTATCCTTCATGGTTATACAAGTGCACAGGGTGATGCCGGTGTTCGTAAGATGATCTCAGATTCTCTTAACTCCCGCTTCCAGACATCCTTTAGTGCGGACAATCTTTACATGACTGTCGGTGCCGCTGCCGCATTATGCTGCTGCTTAAACGGTCTTTCCTGTCCGGGAGATGAATTTATCGTATTTGCACCATACTTTCCTGAGTACAAAGTATTCATCGAGGCTGCCGGTGCATCTATGAAGTTAATCCCTGCAGATGTTGAGGCATTCCAGATTGATTTTAAAGCGTTTGAAGAAGCCATCAACGAACATACAAAGGGTGTTCTTGTAAATTCACCGAATAACCCTTCCGGGGCTGTTTACTCTGAGGAAACCATCAAGAAGCTTGCTGAAATTCTTGAAGCAAAATCAGCAGAGTATCACCATCCAATTTATTTAATCGCTGATGAACCATATCGTGAGATTGCATTTGAAGGTACTTTCGTTCCTTATCTTCCAAAATACTATAACAATACTTTAGTATGTTATTCCTGGTCAAAATCCTTATCTCTTCCGGGAGAACGTATGGGATATGTCGTTGTTCCGGATGCGGTAGAAGATCACGAACTGGTTTATGCTGCAATCGCAGGTGCCGGACGTTCTCTTGGCTATGTGAATGCTCCCGGATTATTCCAGAGAGTCTGTGCTCTTTGTGCAAATGAAACTTCAGATATCTCTGTCTATGAGACGAATAAAAATATCCTCACAAAAGGACTCCGTGACATGGGATATCATGTGGTAGAACCAGGCGGAACCTTCTATATGTTCCCTCGTACATTAATTGATGACGACATTGCCTTTTGCGAAAAAGCAAAATTAGAGCATAATCTTTTAATCGTACCAGGAACCGGATTTGGATGTCCCGGACACGCCAGAATCTCTTACTGCGTCCCTACCGAACAGGTAGAACGCTCCCTCGCTGCATTCGAAAAACTAGCGAAATCATATAAATAGACTTGTACTGTTGGAGGCAGATTATGATTATTGATTTTCACACTCACACCTTTCCGGATAAATCTTCCGAAAAGATCGTGAACCACCTTGCACACATCGGATGCATCCCTCCACATACAGACGGCTCCGTTATCGGTCTCTTTTCTTCTATGAAAGAGGCCGATATTGACTATTCTGTAAATCTTCCTGTTATGACAAAGCCAGAACAGGTTGAAAAAGTTAATTCTTCATTGATCATGCAGCAAGAACATCTTCTTGATATGAAGATTATTACTTTTGGAGGTATGCACCCTGATTATGCGAACTATAAAGAAGAACTTCTTCGATTAAAGCAGGCTGGCATTCCCGGCATCAAACTACACCCCGCATACCAAAATGTAGACCTTGATGATATTCGTATGATGCGTATCATTGATGAGGCTTCCTCACTGGGACTCATCACATTAGTACACGCAGGAATTGATATTGGTATTTATGACCACAATTATTCCTCTGTGGCACACATTTTAAAACTGTTAAAAGAAGTTGCCCCGGAAAAACTGGTTCTTGCACATATGGGAAACTGGGGCTGCTGGAAAGAGGTAGAAAGCGATCTTGCCGGTGCACCGGTCTATTTCGACACCGCATTCTCTTACGGTCCGATATCTCCTCTTCCCGGATGTCCTAACCCCCCTTATCTTCCCTATAACCTGCATCCGGATGACTTTGTCCGTCTCGCCAGAAAACACGGCACCGACAAAGTCCTTTTCGGAACAGATTCCCCCTGGGAAGACCAGACAGATTATGTAAAAAGAATCTCACATATGACTTTCACAAAACAAGAACTAAAACAAATCCTTTTCGAAAACGCAAAAAAAATTTTAACTATTTAATCTATTAAGAACGGACGAACCGCGGAAATAAAAGAATCCTTATTAAAGAAAACGGACGAAAAATAAAAAAGTATATAGTAGCATCTGTGCCAGTAGTCGCTGTGTGAAGAATGTTC
>CAKREJ010000084.1 GCA_934317185.1 uncultured Anaerobutyricum sp.
TTCTTTAACACAATACGCTTTTTGTTAACAACAACTTTTTTTGCTTTTACAGTTTTCTTATCTGGCTTTTCTGCTGGTTTTGTGTCATCTTTTTTACCTTCTGTTGTTTTGTCTGCTGGTTTTGTATCATCTTTTTTACTTTCTGTTGTTTTATCTGCTGGCTTTGGATCTTCCTGCTTTAAATCTCCATATTCTGCTCCACATACTTCACAAACTGCTCTCTTTGTTGTTGTAGCTTCGCCACCTTTATGTTCTTCTTTTTCAGTCGTAGCATCACAACCTTCATTATGACATTTCTTCCAGTGATAAGTTCCGTCAGACTCATATTTATCTCCATAGTTATGAGATGCGTACTCACCATATTCTTCTCCACAGAATTTGCAGACTGCTTTCTTCGTACAAGTAGCTGTTCCACCTGTGTGTTTTGTGTGGATAGCAACTGTCTTACCATTTTTATTTACTTCCAATACTAAGTCTTTATATCCATCTGCAGAAATAACAACCTTATTAACATCTTCAGTAAAAGCTTGCTTTCCAATTTTTACGTTATATGAACTTCCTGATGGCTGGTATTTATTACTTCCCATATCCCAAGAATAACTTACTTTTGTATATACCTGATTATTTACTTCAACAGATGTAATTGCCTCAATCCAATTCTGCTCATTTACAGAATAAGTTAAAGTATAGATTGTGTCCCCTGAAAAAAAATCGGAATCTAATGCTACCGCTGGAACTGTTGTTGGCGCTTCCTTTAATTCTGCCGCTGCTGTCTCCTCAGCCTGTACCGCTACCTGTGGTGCAACTGTTCCCACTACTGTCATTGACAGGCACATAGCACATGCCATAATGAATGAACTAATTTTTCTCATTGTTTCTCTCCCTTTCTCTCTCTCAAATAAACTTAATAAAAAAAAACAGGTTGCTATTTAAAACTAATTTATGTTACTTAATTCTAACATTGGTTAGTTTATTTTAAAGACTACCTGTTTTTATACTCCATGTCAATTCTACAGTTGATAACATTTCTCAACTATAGAATTCTTAAGAATTCATTTATTTAATTTTTAGAAAAAAGGATTACTTTTTTAATAATTCCTGATAAATATCCCTTTTACTTACTCCGCGGTCTTTTGCCACCTGTTTCATCGCACTCTTTTTATCCATCCCTTTTTCAAGATAATGCTCCATATGTTCCTGCACAGTAAGCTGATTCCACTCCTGTTGTTTTTCTTCTTTCAGTTCCTGTAAACTCTTTCCCTCAAAGATTAAAACATACTCCCCTCTTGGCTCGTTATCCTCATAATAAGCAATCATTTCATCAAGAGTTGCCTTACGTTTTTGCTCATATCGCTTCGTCAGTTCTTTACATACCGTCATATTTCGGTTACCAAGATATTCTCTGCATTCTTTCAATGTCTTCTTCAAATGATGTGGTGCTTCGTAAATAATAATCGTTCTCGTCTCATTGCGAAGATTCTCTAATATCTGCGTTCTTTCCTTCTTGTCATACGGTAAAAATGCCTCAAATGCAAATCTTCTTGTTGGCTGCCCGGACATCGTAAGTGCGGTAATACAGGCACAGGCACCGGGAAGGGAAGTCACTGTGATTCCTGCTTCATAGCATTGTCTTACTAATTCTTCTCCGGGATCTGAGATTCCCGGTGTTCCTGCATCCGTAATTACTGCAATATTCAATCCCTCTTTTAACTTATTTACAAGATAAACTGCTTTATCAACTTTGTTATATTCATGATAGCTGGTCATCTTTGTCTTTATCTCAAAATGATTTAAAAGCTTTATACTGTTTCTTGTATCTTCTGCCGCTATCAGATCCACTTCTTTTAAAATTCGTACTGCCCGAAAGGTCATGTCTTCAAGATTGCCAATCGGCGTAGCACATAAATATAATGTTCCTGCCATTTTAATTTTTCATCTCTCCATATATCTGATAAATCTCATCGGTATAAGAACCATCTTTATTGTACACAATCAATGGAGCATCCACTGTGATTCTGGGATTTCCACCTTTTGCACAGTCAATAAGAACCATATTCGGTTCCTTATCCATATAAGGATGTACCAATCGCATTCTCTTTGGCTCTAATTTATATTGCTTTAATGTATAAATGATTTCTGCCAGTCGAAATGGTCTGTGTACCATGTAAAAATGTCCTCCCGGTTTTAACAGCCACTTCGCAGCCTGTACCACATCTTCAAGAGAACAGGTAATCTCATGTCTTGCAATCGCCTTTCCGTAATTAGGATTCGTAAGCCCATGTGCCCCTGTCATATACGGCGGATTACAGGTTACCCAGTCAAAGCTTTCCCTTTTATACATTTCTTTTATCTGACGGACATCTCCATGAGCTATGTGTACCTTTTCACTCTGTCCATTCATATGGACAGAACGCTCTGCCATCTTTGCATAATCCTCCTGATATTCTATTCCTTCTACATAAGCAAGCGGATACTTTGCCTCCATGAGTATTGGAACAATTCCCGTACCACTGCAAAGATCGATTCCTTTACTATTCTTTTTTACTCTGGCATAATCAGAAAGAAGTACCGCATCGATGCCAAAACAAAAACCTTCTGTTTTCTGGATAATACGATATCCTTTTATCTGAAGATCATCAATACGCTCCTTTTCTTCTACCTGTATATTCTTCATATAAGCATCCTATTCCAACTTCCAAGCTATATTAAATATTCTCAAAACTCCGTATTTTTTCCATTCAAGAACACCCGGAAATTTTTATTTTCTTACAGTTTTGATTTTCTTTCCTTCTTCTCCATCGCTTCTAACTTTTTAAGTTCATCATCCATCTTTACTTTTTCTTTTCTCTTTCTAGGACGGAAAATGAGGTCATCTACCTTGTAATCAATAAGCTCCTTTTCTCCTTTTTCATCTGTTACTAACAGCTTAACTCTCTGTCGCAGTACACTGACTTCCTGAACAACTCCCTTTACACCTGTTGAAGTCTTTACTTCATCCCCTACATTTGGAAGATTGCTGTTAAGATATTCATACGTATCCTGCTCATTTTTCAAGCAGCACATAAGTCTTCCGCAAACTCCGGAAATCTTTGTGGGATTGAGAGAAAGATTCTGCTCCTTTGCCATCTTGATAGATACCGGCACAAATTCGGATAGAAATGTATTACAGCAAAGACTTCTTCCGCAAATTCCTATTCCACCTTTAATTTTCGTCTCGTCTCTTACTCCAATCTGCCTTAATTCAATTCTTGTCTTGAAAATAGATGCTAAATCCTTTACAAGTTCACGGAAATCTATTCTTCCATCTGCTGTAAAGTAAAATAATACTTTATTATTATCAAATGTGTATTCGCAGTCGATCAGCTTCATTGCAAGCTTATGTTTTTTAATCTTCTCGATACAGATTTTATAAGCCTCTTTACTTTTTTCTTTGTTATTCTGCTGAACCTTATCATCTTCCGGGGTCGCAATACGGATAACCGGTTTTAATGTTGCAATAATCTTTTCATCATGAATTTCACGATTACCTAAAACAACCTTTCCATATTCTATACCCCGTGCAGTCTCCACAATGACATTCTGTCCTACTTCTGCCTCAAACTGTTCTGATGAAAAATAATATATTTTACCATTATCTCTAAAACGAACTCCTATTACCTTTGCCATTATAACCTCCTGTTCTTACTCATCTCTTCTTCTGACTGATTTTAAAATTCTCTTCTCGTTTCCACAAGAAGCAGTTCCAACGCTGCATCAAAATTTACATTTGATTTTATCCGAATTCTTGCACGGTCGATTCTTTTTATAATGTAATCAATTGACTCTAGATCAAGTTTTTCCATCTGTTTTTTTAAATAACTATATTCATTTCTGAAAATAATTTTTTTTCGGGCAGCTTCTGTGTTAACAGAATAATCTGCCTTTAATAATAAAATATCCCGAAACCACATCAAAAAAATATCAAAAAAATCATCAATCCTGTTTTTATATTTTTTGTATTCCTTTACCTTATCTGCAATCTCATAGCTTTCTATCTCATGAATATATCTCAAAACTGACAGTGTTAAATCCTTCAAATCCCTGAATTCTTCTGAAGAAACGATTGCCTCGGCCTTTCCTATATTTCCAAGAGAAAATCCTGCTGCAAATTCTGCTTCTTCCTTCGTTACCTGACATTTATCTATAAGATAACTTTCAACAGCTCTTATTGATACCGGTCTTGTCCCAAGAAGAATGCATCTTGAAAGAATAGTATCTAAAAAAGCTCCTCTATTCGTAGTAAGTAAAAAAATAACTGCATATTCCGGTGGTTCTTCGATTGTCTTCAAAATAGCATTCTGTGCTGCCATATTCATCTTCTCTGCTTCATCTATGATATAGATTTTATAAGGTCCTTTATATGGCATAATCTCCACAGTATTAACGATTTGTTCTCTTATTTCTCCGACACTTATAACATTGGGTTTCTCATGAGAAACCCATACCACATCCGGATGAACCTTATTCTCCATCTGTATACAAGATTCACATTTTCCACAGGCTTCTATTCTCCCCGAAGAATCTTCTCGCCTTTCACACTGCAATATTTTAGCAAAGGCAGCAGCAAGTAACTTTTTTCCACTGCCTTTATCCCCCTCCATAATATAAGCATGTGAAATCTTTTTATGACGCACAGCAGTAATAAAATGTTCTTTTATTCTGTCATTTCCTAAAATATCATTTATATCAGCCATGACTTTTCCTCAAAAATCTTTCTTTATAATCAATATAATCAATCTTTTGATGACTCCCTATCGATTGTTTTTCTTTAATAATTCATCTACATGATTTCTAATCTTTTTTTGTATAATATCAATCTCTTTATTGCCATCAATTTTGATAACCTCTGCTCTGTCTGCAAGAACTTTTCGATACCCTTCAGACACCATATGATGAAACTCTATGCTCTCCTGCTCCATACGGTCAAGCTTTTTCTGCTCCTTTTTTCTACGAAGTCCCTCATCCTCCGACAAATCAATAAAAAAGATTTCATCTGGTCGATAAATTCCAATCCCCGGTGCATTTACTGCAGAAACTGTAGATATGCCGAGCTTTCTGGCAATCCCCTGATAAACAATAGAAGAATCTACAAAACGGTCACTTATAACAACCTTTCCTTCCTCTAAAGCCGGTCCGATCACTTCGTGTACAAGCTGTGCTCTTGATGCCGCATAAAGAAGCATCTCTGTTACCGGAGACATCTCCCTGTATTCCGGATTAAGAATCAGTTGCCTGACTTCTTCTCCAATCACTGTTCCGCCCGGTTCTCTTGTTATCAAACATTCATACCCTGCTTTACTCAAATATTCCTTTAATAAATTTATTTGTGTGGTCTTTCCTGAACCATCAGGTCCCTCCATCACAATAAATAATCCCTTCATTTAATAAAATCTCCCTTCAGAAGTACCTGTACTGTATAACAATCTAAGAACAATTGCTTTGATAATTTATTTAATGTTACTTTTTTAAAACGACAAGATTTTTCTCAGACAATCCAAGTACATTATATCCATTATATAAATATTGACTGATATTTTCCACTGTTTCTTTCAGTATTTTTTCTCCAGGAACTAATATTGGTACTCCAGGAGGATAAATCATTACATATTTACCTGAAACTCGATCTATCGCTTCTGTTAGCGAAATCTCTTCCATCTCCTTTCCTCTACATTGCCATGCCTCCATTATTTTAGGTAAATCCAGAGCCTCTACGGTCTTTTTTCTTTTACTCTCATTATGATCTTTCTTTTCAATCATCGTTCTAACTTGATTCCAACTGACTTCTTCTACATCCCCGGCTCTTCTGTTATCGCACATTCTGTCAATTTCAAAAATAGCTTCCCACAACTTATCAAAATATTCTTTTTTATCACATATTGAAGTCATCGCAATTCCATATGTAAGATTTTCCATCTCAAGCTCAATATGATATTTCCTGTACAATAAATTAAAAAATTCTTTTCCATTTATTCCTGCATTTTTCACAGAAAATACCAATTTCCCATTATCATAAGCAAAACAATCTGATTTTTGTCTGTCCAAAAGTTTTATTTTCTTGAGCTGTTCACATTTTGAGCGGAAATTTTTAAGGTTATCCACATATTCCTCAAGTTGTCCCTGCTTTTCCTTCATATACATAATCCCATATTCTGCTGATGCCATCAAAAGATAGGACGGACTTGAAGTTTCATAAATATCAATCATTTCTTCGACCTGTTCTTTTGAGACTAAATCGGAACACAGATGAAGCACCGCTGTCTGAGTAAAAGAAGGTAATGTTTTGTGCGTACTTTGAATAACAAGATCTGCCCCACATTCTGTCGCACTACTTGGAAAATAATCATGAAAAATCAAATGTGCCCCATGTGCCTCATCCACAATCAAAGGAATCTTATAAGGCTCCATCATCTTTTTAATACTCGCAATGTCACTCACAATGCCTTCATAAGTCGGGGAAGTTATTACTACTGCCTTTATGTCCGGATTCTCCTTAAGTTTTTTTTCCACTGCCTCTGGTTTCATATCCACGCACACATCATACTCTTCTGAAATATCAGCATAACAATACACGGACTCCATCTGTAAAAGTCTGATACAATTATAGACTGCTTTGTGACAATTTCTTCCTATTAAAATTTTATCACCTTGTCGGCACACAGAAGAAATAGCTATCAATATTCCTAATGTACTTCCTCCTACTAAATACCAGGATTCCTTACTCTTAAATATATCTTTTACTAAATTCATAGATTCTCTGATAATACCTTCTGGTTCATGGAGATTATCATAATCTGTGATTTCTGTAATATCCATCTGCTCTATACCAAAAAAAGCCCCAAAATCTGTTCTTTTGTGACCTGGCATATGAAAAGGTATTCTTTTTTCTGCTTCTAATTTTCTTAATTTATTATATATTGGCGTATTCATAGCTTTATTTTTATCCCCTTATTTTTTATTCATCAATAACTTAATTGATTCACTCGCTATACAATTTCTATAATAAAACAGAATTTTATTTTCCTTCAAACAAAAAAATAGCCCAGTAAATAAACTATTTACTGAGCTTTCATGAGACATCGGGGATTCGAACCCCGGACAACTTGATTAAAAGTCAAGTGCTCTACCAACT
>CAKREJ010000085.1 GCA_934317185.1 uncultured Anaerobutyricum sp.
GTAGCTTCTGAAGTAGATTTCGTATTCAGTGCTGTAGATATGAGCAAAGAAGAGATTCGTGCGATTGAAGATGCATACGCAAAGACAGAAACACCTGTAGTTTCTAACAACAGCGCACACAGATGGACACCAGATGTACCGATGGTAGTACCTGAAATTAACCCAGAGCATTTTGAAGTAATCGAAGCACAGAAAAAACGTCTTGGAACAAAGAAAGGATTTGTAGCAGTAAAACCAAACTGTTCTATCCAGAGTTATGCTCCTGCACTTTTTGCCTTAAAAGAGTTTGGTCCTAAAGAAGTTGTTGCAACAACATATCAGGCAATTTCCGGAGCAGGAAAGACATTTAAAGACTGGCCGGAAATGGTTGAAAACATCATTCCTTTTATCGGTGGAGAAGAAGAAAAATCCGAGCAGGAGCCATTAAGATTATTTGGTAAAGTTGTAGATGGTAAGATTGAAAAGGCAGCCGCTCCATTAATTACAACACAGTGCATTCGTGTGCCTGTACTTGATGGACATACTGCTGCTGTATTCGTGAACTTTGAAAAGAAACCAACAAAAGAAGAAATCATTGATCGTTGGGAAAACTTTAAGGGACTTCCACAGGAGTTAGATCTTCCGAGTGCACCAAAACAGTTCATTCGTTACATGGAAGAAGATAATCGCCCACAGGTTAAATTAGACATTGATTTTGAAAATGGAATGGGAATTTCTATGGGACGTTTAAGAGAAGACACAATGTTTGATTATAAGTTTGTAGGATTATCTCATAATACAGTACGTGGCGCAGCCGGCGGAGCTGTACTTTGTGCAGAATTATTAACAGCACAGGGATATATCACAGCAAAATAAATTCTGATTTGTAGATTAGATATAGACGAAAATGAAAAATGGTATATCCCATCTGCTTTGTAGTCGCTTTGTTTAAGATGCTTGCCAGCATTTTAAATATGCTCCAGAGCTGTATTTAGGATATATCATTTTTTCTTTTTTTCTTAGGAGGTTTTTTATGTTGTTAGAAGCCACTTCATTAAAGTCGGTTGCCCATTCGTTTATCTATGAATATCTTGGTAAAACAGGCGTAAAACTGGCAGATTTTTGTGGGGACGTTATTGGAGCACTGCTGATTTTATTTATCGGTTTTAAAATTGTATCCTATGTAGCAAAAATGGCACATAAGATTTTTGAGCGTTCAATCATGGATACAACGCTACAGACATTCCTGCTTTCTTTTATTAAGATTGGCGGTAAAGTGCTTGTTATTTTTATGGCGGTAACTAAGATTGGTGTGGCAGCATCATCTATTGTAGCATTGCTTGGTTCTGCCGGTCTTGCACTTGGTCTTTCTTTACAGGGATCCCTGTCGAATATTGCCGGTGGCGTTATTTTGCTATTATTAAAACCGTTTCAGGTTGGAGATTATATTATCGAGGGAAACTCCGGAAAAGAAGGAACAGTGCAGGCAATTGGAATTATGTATACGAAGCTTTTGAGCGTAGATAATAAAGCGATTATGATACCAAATGGTAATTTGTCCAATGCGAATATCACTAACGTGACTTATCAGGAAAAGCGACGTGTTGATCTGAATGTCGGCATTGAATATAACGAAGATATTAAAAAGGTCAAAACAGTGTTAAATGCAGTGATTGAAAAAGAGCCGGCAAGAATTGTTGAGGAACCGGTTAAAATTTATGTAAATGAGTTTCAGGCAAGCTGTATTGATATGGGAATCCGTTACTGGGTAAAGACCGAAGATTATTGGGAATCACGCTGGAGAGTGTTAGAAGAGATTAAAGAGGAATTTGACAATCATAATATTACTATTCCGTTTAATCAGCTTGATGTAAATTTGATTCCTCAGGAAAAAGAATAAGGGAGAAAGTTTACAATGGAGAAGAATTTAACAACGGGCAGTATTTTGAAGAGTATTTTATACTTTTCATTACCGTATCTATTATCTTATTTTTTACAGACGCTTTATGGAATGGCCGATTTATTTATTATCGGACAGTTCGAAGATATTTCCAATATAACGGCGGTATCTATCGGCAGTCAGGTAATGCATATGCTTACAGTAATGATTGTTGGTCTTGCTATGGGAGCAACAGTTAATATAGGGCAGGCAATTGGGGCAGGAAATAAGAAACAGGCAGCCCGGAGTATTGGGAATACGGTTATCCTTTTTATGATGCTGGCAATTGTAGGTTCGGCGGGACTTTTGTTTTTTATCAGACCGATTGTTGAAGTAATGTCAACACCGCAGGAGGCAGTTCCTGAAACAGTTATTTATCTTACAATTTGTTTTCTGGGAATTCCTTTTATTACAGCTTATAATATCATCAGCTCTATTTTTAGAGGGATGGGAGATTCTAAAAGTCCGATGTATTTTGTGGCAGCAGCCTGTATTGTAAATATTATTCTGGATTATATATTTATTGGAGGATTACATATGGGAGCGGCGGGGGCAGCGTTAGGAACAACTTGCTCACAGACAATCAGTGTAATCATTGCTTTTGTAGTTATCATGAAAAAAAAGACAGGAATCTCTCTTTCAAAAAATGATTTTAAAATAGACAGGAAAACGATGAGCAGGTTATTAAAAATCGGTGTTCCTGTGGCATTGCAGGACGGTTTTATCCAGATTGCTTTTATAATTATTACTGTCATTGCAAACAGAAGGGGACTGGATACGGCGGCAGCGGTGGGAATCGTAGAAAAAATCATTAGTTTTCTTTTTCTGGTACCATCGTCCATGCTTTCTACAGTATCTGCACTTGGAGCACAAAATATCGGTGCAGGTAAGCCGGAAAGAGCACAGAGAATACTTCGTTATGCAGTTATGATTACCGTAGCTTTTGGTATTATTATATCTGTTATCATACAGCTAATTGCCGGGCCGGTTGTCGGTTTGTTTACCGAAAATACAAGAGTAATATTACTTGGTTCCCAATATATTCGTGGGTATATATTTGATTGCATTTTTGCAGGAGTTCATTTTAGCTTTAGTGGTTATTTTTGTGCCTGCGGACATTCGGAACTTTCCTTTATTCATAACATTATAGCAATTATTTTGGTAAGAATACCGGGAGTGTATATTACATCCAAAGCTTTTTCCAGTCTTTTTCCGATGGGGTTAGCTACAGTGGGAGGTTCGATTCTTTCAGTAATTATCTGTATTGCTGCCTATATATGGATTAAGAAAAAACAATCATGTATGAATTGATTTTGTTGTTTCTAGTTATGAATCCGTGTTATCATGATATAAAAAAATATACAGGGGGTCTCCTATGGAAGAAAATAAAGAATTACAAAAAACGCATAAAAGACGAGTTCGCTACAAAGGAACGCATCCAAGAAAGTTTGAAGAGAAATATAAAGAACTTCAACCGGAAAAGTATAAAGATACGATTGAAAAAGTAATCCGTAAAGGAAGTACCCCTGCCGGAATGCATATATCGATCTGTGTACAGGAAATTCTGGATTTTTTACAGATTCAGCCGGGACAAAAGGGCCTGGACTGTACGCTTGGATATGGAGGACATACGAGAAAGATGCTGGAATGTCTTCAGGGCGAAGGACATATTTACGGGTTAGATGTAGATTCGATTGAAATCGTAAAAACAACGGATCGTTTAAGGAAAGCAGGATATGGGGAAGACATTTTAACGATTATTCAGCAGAATTTCCGCAATATTGATCTTGTAGCAGAAGAACACGGTCCATTTGATTTTGTATTGGCAGATCTTGGAGTATCCTCCATGCAGATTGACAATCCGGAACGAGGCTTTTCTTATAAAGTAGAAGGACCTCTGGATCTTCGCTTAAATCCATGCAAGGGAATCTCTGCGGCAGAACGTCTTAAGGAATTAAGCAGAGATGAAATAGAAGGTATGCTCTATGAGAATGCAGATGAGCCTTATGCAGAACAGATTGCAAGAGAGATTATCAAAACATTACGGCATGGAGAAAAAATAGATACGACAGGACAGTTAAAGAGCGTTATCGAAAGTGCACTTGCATTCCTTCCGGATAACAAAGAAAAAAAGGATATTATCAAGAAAACTTGCCAGAGAACCTTTCAGGCACTCCGCATCGATGTAAACAGTGAGTTTGAAGTGCTGGAAGAATTCTTAGAAAAGCTACCGCATATCCTTGCACCTGGAGGGCGTGTGGCGATTCTTACTTTCCATTCCGGGGAAGACAGATTAGTAAAGAAAATATGGAAAAGACAGCAGAAGGAAGGATTGTGGAGTGATGTGGCAAAGAATGTCATCCGGCCTTCGAAAGAAGAATGTCATCGAAACGGCAGAGCAAGATCTACCAAAATGAGATGGGCGATAAAGTAATTTTGATGAAAGAAATAGTGAAAATGTTGTCTGAAAAATCTGGCGAATAGTCTCTGTTTATTAATAAAATTAACTAAAAAGAAGCTTTTTGATTATTTTCTCTTGAAAAGAGCTGAAATCTGTGATACTATTCGAAACATGACAAGGGTGTCTGAAGTATATTAATTATACTTTAGGCACCTTTTTTGTTTTCCGGAATAGTTTTTAAATCAATGATGAATCATCAGAAAAAAGAGAAGAAAGGACATAAATAATTATGAATACAGGAGATACAGCTTTTATGATGATATGTGCGGCACTCGTCTTTTTTATGACACCGGGGCTTGCATTCTTTTATGGTGGTTTAGTTCGAAGGAAAAATGTTTGTAATACAATTATGGCATGCGTTGCTATTATGGGACTTTCCGTTGTGATGTGGACACTTTTTGGTTATTCTTTAGCTTTTGGAGGAAATCATGCAGGAATTATCGGTGATTTTCGCTGGTTTGGTTTAAATCATGTTGGAATGGAAGCAGGACCTTATGCAGACAGCATTCCTCATCTTGTATTTTGTGCATTTCAGATGATGTTTGCTATGATTACTCCGGCCTTGATCACTGGTTCTTTAGTTGGCCGTATGAAGTTTAAAGCATTATTTCTTTTTGTAGCAATCTGGTCTGTCATCGTTTATTATCCTATGGCACATATGGTATGGGGCGAGGGAGGATTTCTTGCAGCAATCGGTTCTGTTGACTTTGCAGGCGGCGATGTTGTTCATATCAGTTCAGGAGTAAGTGCACTGGTACTTGCCATTATTCTTGGAAGAAGACGAGGTTATGAGCATACGACTTATCGTATCCATAATATCCCTTCTGTTGTTCTTGGAGCAACGCTCCTCTGGTTTGGATGGTTTGGATTTAATGCAGGTAGTGCATTAAAAGCTGACGGACTGGCTGCACATGCATTTATGACTTCAGCTATTTCTGCAGCAGCAGCTCTCCTGTCATGGATGTTTATTGATGTAATAAAAAACAAAAAAACTACATTAGTTGGTGCTTCTACCGGTTTAGTTGTCGGACTTGTCGCAATTACACCTGGAGCAGGATTTGTTCCAATATGGGCATCCTTTATTATCGGTGCGTTAGTAAGTCCAATCTGTTATTTCGGAGTGGGATTTATTAAGAAAAAATTAAAAATAGATGATGCATTAGATGCCTTTGGATGTCACGGTGTTGGTGGAATCTGGGGTGGTATTGCAACGGGTATTTTCACAAAGTCTTCGATTAATCCTGTCGCAAAATGGGATGGTCTTATTTTTGGAGATTATCGCTTATTTGCTGCACAGATTATTGGAATTATCATTACGATTGCAGTTGCAGTTGTCGGTACATTAATTTGTGTCGCAATCGTCAAAATATTTACTCCATTACGTGTGAGTGTTCGTGAAGAACAGGTTGGTCTTGATATTTCTGAACATGGAGAGAGTGCTTATCCATCTTTTAACGGTCTTGACCAGTAGTAGTATGCAATTTCAGAAGGAAACAGGAGGAACAAAAATATGATGATAAAAGTTGAGGCATATGTCAGAGAAGATAAATTTGAAGATGTAAAAGCTGCCTTAAATGCGATTGGCGTAAATGGTCTTACAGTATCTCAGGTAATGGGATGTGGTATCCAAAGGGGATATAAAGAAATTGTTCGTGGTATGCAGGTTGATATGCAGATGCAGCCTAAAATCAAGTTTGAAATTGTTGTTTCTTCAGAAGAATGGGAAGCAAAAACAATCGAAGCGATTGAAAAAGCCGCCTATACCGGAGAACCTGGCGATGGTAAGATATTTACTTATGAAATCCGTCATGCACAAAAGATTCGTACAAAAGAAACAGGATATAATGCGATTCAGGCAACAGAATAATCTTAAATGATCTATAATCATGGAATAGATAAGGGGTTTTTGGATGGAAACTCCTAAAAATATAGCAGGGATTCCAATCTGGTATTTGGAAACCCTGCTATGTTTTTTATATTTATTTACAGTAGTCTACATTAGCTTACATAGAAATAAGTTTACATAGAAATAATTCCCAATACATTTGCTATGGAACTGCACAAAATAATAATCAGGCAGATTGGTGCGAAATATTTAAGGAAGATAGTGTATAACTTCTTTCTGCGGAAAGCAGAAGACTGTTCGATTTCTTCTGATATTTTCTTAAATCCAACAACCCGGAGGATTAAGAAGCAGGTTGCTAAAGCGGCAAGCGGCATCATTACAGAGTTTGTAAGGAAGTCGAAGAAATCAAGGAATGCCATTCCGAATATCTGAATGAAATCAAGAGCACCGTATCCCATAGAAGATGCGGAACCAAGAACAAGCATGACAACAGCCATTAAAGCACAGCATTTTTTACGGCTCCAGTGAAATTCATCTGAAAAAGTAGATACACAGGTTTCCATTAAGGATACTGCACTTGTGAGAGCTGCAAGCAGCACGAGTACAAAGAACAGGATGCCGGCTGCGGTACCGATTCCCATGCTGGCAAATACTTTTGGTAAAGTAATAAACATGAGGGACGGACCGGCCTGTAAGTTTTCTGTATTTCCACCGGAGAAAGAGAAAACAGCAGGAATGATCATTAATCCGGCAAGGATTGCAATACCTGTATCAAAGATTTCAATCTGTGTTGTGGATTGTTCAAGATCCATATCTTTATCTGTATAAGAACCGTAGGTGTAAAGGATTCCCATAGCAATGG
>CAKREJ010000086.1 GCA_934317185.1 uncultured Anaerobutyricum sp.
CCCATAGTAAACCTCCTCTCAAAAATCTTTTGTTAAAACTAGTATACTAAGGGATTCGTAAATTTTCAATGTATTTTATTTACGAACGAAATTCAATTCAGATTATTTGAGATGTGCTTCCTGAATGTATATAAAATTGAGAAGATGCACATCATGCAATGCATGATGTGCATCTTACAGTAAGAATACCTCGGTATTGTTGAAAAGATAACTATGTTACTGTTATAACCTCCTGATAGTGCCCTATAATACCGTAATCGGCATATTTAAAAATCAAGGCATCTTTATCCGAGTTGATAGAAACGATACATTTACTTTTTTCTATTCCTTTAACAAAAGCGGCTAGGCCTGAAGCACCAATAACAATGCAAAGTTTTGGTGAGATAGATTTTCCGGAAATTCCAATCATTCGTTCTACAGGAAGCAGACCATTTTCTACTGCTCGTCTGGTTCCTGCAATTTCAGCATTAATTTGTTTTGCAAATTGCTCAACGAGAGGATATCCATTTTTATCTACACCATTTCCAATAACAATGATTTTTTCTGCCTGCTCCCATCCAACTACAATATTTTTATTTTCCTTTGTATATGCAGTTATATAGTCATTGGACTGTATTTCTACGGGAATTGCTTTCCACGCTGGATAACAAACTTCATCGTATGTAGCTGGAATATTTTTTGCAAGAGTAACGATCCTATGATTTGTTACAGGAATTGCTTCGGAAATATTACCAAGAAAAATATCTCTTTCCCAGGTTTTTACTGTTTCCGAGAAAAAGCTCCCTTTTATATTAGTTGCTAAATGTGTTTTTTCTTGAATTGCATATTTCACAGCAAAACTTCTAGCATAAACTGTAGTTCCAAAAAAGATATAATCGTATGCATTGATTCGGTTATAATCTTTTATGACATCTAATATAGAGGTATCATCTGCATTTTCCGGTAAAAATATATAATAAAAATTTATATTTTTCGGAGCATTAACCTTTTTAGGAAGTTGTTGTTTCGGTATAAAAATGAAGAAATCTATCTTCATTTTTAAAAGTTGTTTTTCTGTAAATGCATCAGCTAAAAAAGAGGAAACGGCCTTAATTTCATGGTTTAAAGTTGTTTTCTCACCAAAAATTATTACTGAAATAGACATAACTAATTTCCTCCTTCCCTGTTTTTTAAAAATTGATTCCATTCTTTTACAGAAATAAATTGACAGTTTCTCTTATGTTGCCGAAGAGAAAATATCATTTTCTCTTCTTCCAATTCTTTTTCCCAACATTTTTGATGAGGAAGTTGCTGAAGGAAAGGTAGTTTATCTTTTCTTCTTGGTGTTTTTAAACGAACATCCGGTGCTTCACCAATTATTAATACTACAGGCGTTTTTACGGTAGCTGTAATAATCGCTTCATCGGTGTTTCTTTTAATCCAAATATCTGTATTATTTTCTATATGAAAATCAACTACATTGGTAATACAAGGATAATGCATAAATTCCGCAATTTGGGGACCTGTAGTTCCATTTCTTCGGGAAGAGCTTTCCTGTCCGACAATGACCACATCTACATTCCCCTGTTCTTTACAATGTTGTTTAAAAACTTCTATAAAGTCCGCATTTCCTTTAGGGATATATTGAAAAATTTCATGAAAACCATGCGCTTTTAAATTTTGAAATTCTTTTTTGATATTTTCTTTTGTCATAAACAAAACATCAGCAACTATGGTAGGATTCGATTCTAAAATTCTTCGCACTAATTCTAATCCTATTTCATCATAGCTATTTTTTTCATATCCGATATATGGAAGAAAACGAAGGTATTCCTCATCTCTCTCCCATACATCATCGGGAATACTATTATATTCTGCTTCCATTAGACAGCAATTTAATATTTTCATTAATCTCACCACAATTCATTGGATATATACAGAGCTTTTTAAAGTTATGCATATTTTATCCATTTTAGTGAACGGTCAACGGCTTCTTTCCATATACTGTATCTTTCTTCTCGTAATGTTGCGTCCATTTGTGGATGGAATACAGCATCTGGTTTTAATATATGTTTTACATCTTCCAGAGAAATTTGATCAATACTTAAAGCTGCCATTAAAGCTGCTCCAAGTGCTGTTGCCTCCAATGTATCTGGTCTTGCCACATCTGCATTACAGTAATCAGCCAACATTTGAAGGAGAAGATTATTTTGTGATGCACCTCCATCTACATTAATGCGATCAATTTTCACTTCACATTCCTTTTCTACAACATCAAGAATATCTTTAATACCAAAAGCAATACACTCTAATGTTGCTCTGGCAATATGTGCATCGGTAGTTCCTCTTGTAATACCGATAATGGTTCCTCTGGCAGATGGATCATTATGTGGGGAGGTCAATCCTACAAGAGCCGGAACAAAATACACACCATTGGTATCTGGAACAGAAGCTGCCAGAGCTTCAATTTCGCCAGAAGAACGAATAATCTTAAGACCATCTCTAAGCCATTGTACAGCAGAACCGGTGACAGAAACAAATCCTTCTACCATATATGTTAAAGTATCATTTAGTTTCCATGCAATCAAGTTATCTACTCCACCAGAGGCAATCTTACAGGTATTACCGATAGTAATATCCATAAAACTACCTGTACCATTCGTACATTTCATAGTTCCTGCTTCCAGACAACCCTGTGCAAAAAGAGCAGATTGCTGATCAGCGATTGCTCCGGTAATTGGAATTTCTTTGCCAAAAACTTTAGTCACACCATATTCAGAAGCTTCGGAAACAATAGTTGGAAATAGCTTCAAAGGTACGCCAAGGTTTTGAATAAATTCTTCATTCCAGACACCTTTTTGTACATTAACACATCCACTGCTAGAAGCATTAGAACAAGCAACCGCATGAGTTTTACCCTCTGTTAATTTCCAGATCAGCCATGTATCCATTGTACCATATAATGCGGTTTCTTTTTCGATTGCTTCTTTAACTTCTGGAACATTTTCCATACACCATTTTAAAATTAATCCATTATTATGAGGTGCAATGACTTTTCCAGTTTCCCGCAAAATCTTTTCTTCTCCACCGTTTTCTTTTAATTTTTCTGCTACATCACCTGTTCGGGTGTCTTGCCAGACAATAGCATGATATAAAGGTTCACCGGTATTCTTATCCCAGATTACACAGGTATTTCTCTGTGTAGCGATACCAATACAGGAAATATCCTCTGCTGTTGCTCCAATTTTTTGCATAGCACCCTTGCATACTTCCACAGATTTGTTATAGATTTCTGAAGCATCGTGTTCTACACGTATATTATCCGGTGTATATTGGATTAGCTCCTGATAATCTTGTGATACAATTTTAAATTCCTTATCAAATAAAATGCCCCTTGTTCCTGTTGTCCCCTCATCAATTACCATAATATACTTACTCATAATTCCTTCTCCTTTTGTGTTAAGTAAAAATGACAATGTGTTTCTTGGAAGATTACACTGGATAATATCTATTTTTCTACCAGTAAATCTCCTTTATTTAGAATTCCATTTGGATCCATCGCATCTTTTAAGCGATACATTAATTCATACGATGAGCCATGTTCTTGCGGCATCCATTTCGTTCTATACTTTCCGGAACCATGATGATGTGCAATACTTCCTCCATATTTCAATGTTTCTTCCATAATAATTGTTACAATCTTCATATAATCTTCTTGTACATAATCTACCCCCTTGTCCGCCTGGAAAATAAAACGACAGTAAATATTTGTTCCATTCAAATAGCTATGAGAAGAATGTGCCCCTACAAAAGTAATATTTTCGATTTCTTCATTGATTCGAGAAATAATTCCTTCATATATTTTTCCGATTACATCCCAATTTCCAGAAATTTCTGTAGTATCAGAAACGATTCCTTTTAAGTATCTTGTATTTTTATCAATATTTGCACAACTGTCATTTCTAGTCTTTAACCATACCTCTACCGGTTCTGTGCCTAAATCAAGAAATTCATATTTTTCTGCCAGCGATTGTATGGCTTCTCCTGTAACATCCGCAATTGCTTTTGGTCCTTCTGCGATAAATAAAAGCATAGCATAACCTTCTGGAGCCGGAGCACCCATTAATTCCTGTACTTCATATTCATCATGAAGACGTACCACGGCAGGTTTATATCCGCTAACCATAATTTCTCGGATAAAATCCAGTCCTTTTTGCATTCCAATAACACCATATGCATGCATCCAGCGGTTTTCCGGATGGTATTCATAAAGTTTCATAGAAACTTCTGTAATAAATCCCATTGTTCCTTCTGACCCTATAAAAATATGTCGTAAATCTGGTCCTGTAGAACGTCTTGGAACATTTTTAATTCGTACAACACTTCCATCCGCAAGTACAGCTTCAAGACCGATAATACAATCTTCTACTCCTCCATATAGTGTAGAAAACTGCCCTATGCTTCTTGTTGCTGTTAATCCACCCAAGCTGGCTAAAGGAAGAGATTGCGGATAATGTCCTGTAGTATATCCTTGTTTATTTAGTTGTTCTTCCAGATATTCCAAAGGAGTTCCACATTGTGCTGTAACAATATGATTTTTTTTATCGATATTTAAAATATCACACATATCACATCCATCAATAATTACACCACCTTCTGCCGGTTCAATACTCATTGTTACGCTAGAACCGCCAGTTCTGGGAACTACATCAATATGATTTTCATTAAGGAAGGACAGAACTTTGGATACTTCTTCGGTATTGTTAGGTTTAATGACGCACATAGCATGTGGTGCCCAGTTTTTTCCATCAGAGCGATGGTATCTACGAAATCCGATATAATCGCGTGATGCTAAAGCAATACTTTCTTCATCAGTAATGACTTTATCCTTTCCGACAATTTCTTGTAATTCCTTGATGATTTTTTTTTGTTGCATAATCTTTTCCTCCTGTTTTTGTTTCAAATTTGTGATATTAAGAAATAATCTGCTGTAATTTTTTTAACAGTTGTTCATTGATTTTATAATATGGATTAACAATTTCTTCCATTAATTCCTGATATAATTTATGATTTTCAGTTGAAGGAAGAAATTCTGTATGATTTTGTCCCATTGCCTTTGCCGCAGCATAAAAATCAGGAAAACATCCTGCACCTACTGCAGCACAAATTGCAGCACCAAGAGAACAAGTTTCTGGTTCTTCCGATTTTTTTACGGATAGATTAAAAATGTCTGCGATTGCCTGAACAGCCACATAACTTTTACTTCCACCTCCACCGACACGAAGTTCTTTAATTTCTCGATTGGTAGAATGGCACATATCATCTGTACCGATTTTCAATTGCATCATAATTCCTTCTAGAAGGGAGCGAAACATATGTGCCCGTCCATGCCGCATATCAAATCCCATAAATATACCCTTGGCATATGGTTTATCCCATGTACTTTTCCAATCAGGAATTGTAATCAATCCCTCTGCACCAGGAGAAATATGTATGGCTTCTTCATCTAAAAGTTGTTCAATTGTTTTTTTCGGATTATCTTTGTTTAGATTTTTTGCAAAGTTATCCCGAAACCAAGATATTAGCCAAAAGCCTCTGGGAGAAACTGCCTCCGCATTCCAGAATCCTGGAACAGCAGCAGTATAAGTACGATGTTTCGTTACCTTATATTCATCTGCAATATATTGGTCATCAACAAGATTAAGACCGGTCATCGTTCCCATCGTGATGTAAGCTTGACCTTTATATAATGTTCCACTTCCTAAGATTTCACATTGTTTATCTCCAGCCCCGGCAACTATCGGACAACCAACAGGAAGCCCTGTTTCTTTTGCTGCTTTGTTCGTTATCGTTCCAATAATTTCTCCAGGATTTCGAAAAGTAGCCAATTGACTACGAGTAATAGCCATTCCTTCATAAACAGCAGAATCTTGATATAAATTCCAATGTTCTCTGTCTACAGGCATACCAAGATTATTTCCTAAAGAATCCGCAAATTCGCCCGTAAGTTTATAATGAATATATCCAGAAGTAGTAAAATATTTTTCTACTTTTTCAAATATATCGGGGTACTCTCTCTGCATCCAATTCATTCTGGAATAATTTACAAGAAAATATTGCCATGCATCTAAATTTTCTTTCCATTTATCACTATATTTTTCATTTGATTGCCAACTTCGATCCATCCAACTGATTGGACGGCATAGTTGTTGCCCTTCTTCATCCAGAAAAAATACGGTAGCTCTTTGTGCTGCAATGCCAATAGCTTTAATTGTCCCTGTTGCAGTTTCGGAATTTTTCTTTATTTTTTCCATCAATATTTGACAAGCTGTACAAAGACCTTGATAAACATCTTGATAATCATGGACAATCAATCCTCTTTCGTCAGTCATCAATGCCGGATGTGTAGCTGATGCACTGGCAATTTTTTCACCTTTTAAATTAAATAAAATTGCCCTTGTACTTTGTGTTCCACTATCAATACCAATTACATATTCCTCTGCCATACTCCGTACCTCTAATTTTTTATTTTTTCTAAAATGTTTGTATCTTTTGCTGTAAAATCAATTTCTGTACAATCTTGTTGTTGGGCTTGTGCTAAAATCTGAAGTACCACAGGAAGACAAAATCCTCCTTGACATCTTCCCATACCTGCCCGGGTTCTTCTTTTTATTGCATCGACAGATGTTGGAACTACAGGACTGTCTATAGCATCTAAAATTTCTCCTTTAGTAATGAATTCACATCGACATACAATTTGTCCATAATCGGGATTTTCTTTGATTAACTTATTTTGTTCTTCCAAGCTTAATTTTCGAAATACCCTGCGCTTTGGACGATATGGTTGATAATTTTCTTTTCTTTTATAAGACATACCTTCTTTCTTCATTTCCTCTAAAAGAATATTTTCAACCATTTTAGCAATAGCCGGTGCAGCACTAAGTCCCGGTGATTGTATACCCGCTACATGAATCAATCCGGCAGTGACTTCTGATTTTTCTATAATAAAATCTTCCTTAAAATCTGCTGCCCGTACTCCCGTAAAAGAACGAATAACATCTTTTTCCCCTACTCCTTTATGTTGGCAACAACTTAAAGC
>CAKREJ010000087.1 GCA_934317185.1 uncultured Anaerobutyricum sp.
GAAGCAAATTGTGCGGTTGTTGTTGCAAGGTTTGTTGCAAGACCTGCATTCTGCATACCGACCTCGATAGAGATTGTTCTTTTCTTTGCAGTGTTCATACCGGTAAGGCGACCGGCACAGTATCCGAAGAAGTATCCGAGACTGTTATGAAGAAGAACAGCAATGAAGATTACGACTCCAGACTGGAAGAATTTTGAACCCTGGGAAGAAATAACTCCGCCGACAACGCAGGCAAGACCAAGAACAGCAACACCAGGCATAACTTTTTGTACTTCTTTAAATGCTTTATTTTTACCTAATGCATAATTTAATACAAAACCAATTGCTACAGGTACGATAACTGTTTCAATGATGGAAACGAACATTGGAAGTCCGTGGATTGTAATTTTTGTTCCACTTGCAAGAAGAGAAACCATAAGTGGTGTCATAACTGGGGAGAGAATAGTAGATACTGTTGTCATTCCAACAGAAAAAGCAACATCTCCGCCACAAAGGTAAGACATGATATTGGAAGATACTCCACCAGGGCAACAACCTACAAGAATCAGTCCAAGTGCGATTCCGGCAGGAAGATTCAGCAATTTTGTAATAAAAAATGCTAAAAATGGCATGATTAAATATTGTGCAATGGCTCCGATACAGATGTCAAATGGTCTTTGTGCCAGAATTTTAAAGTCATCAGTTGTAAGAGTAAGACCCATGCTGAACATGATAATACCAATGATAATAGACTGGCTTGTAAATTTATTCGCTACAGGATCAGTAAATAATTGGAAATTTACCCAACCCATCAAAGATGGAAGGAAAAATGTGATTACTGCGATAGCGATTACAACAATAGATGTGTAATCTGATAAAAATTTGCTGAACTTTTGTAATTGTTTCATACTTGTATTACCTCCTGATAGTCCTCACCGCTTTTGATATTATTCGTTGTATTACCAAGAAAACAAAAAATCCCTTCTCAGAAAAATCTGAAAAGGGACGAAAAAATCCGCGTTACCACCCAAATTCTGTAATAAAATTACAGCTCTTAACGTACTATCATACGCTTTCCTTTTAACGGAGGAGTCCGGCGAGACTTACTGATTAAAAACATTAAGTAATGTTCAGTCCGCATCTTAGAGAGGATATCTGTAATTGAAAGTGTACCTGCTCACACCAAACGCAGGCTCTCTGAAACTCCTTATTCAAAAACAGCATTGTTCTCTTCAACGAATTTCGGTGAAGTTTATGTATTTGACGAACTTCATTATAGTCTGATTTTTTGAAATGTCAAGGAAAAAATTGTCTTAAATTTTATACAAAAACAGATTTTATATCAAAACAGATTTTGAAGGGCACAGTGATCCTACTTGTCATAATAGTCTATAAGATGTATAATAAACAAAAAAATATGAAGGTTTTTACGGAATAATCTGCAAAAATAATAAGAAAGGCGTGGTTTGATGTTTAACATTTTTAATTCAGAAAGTCTGTGGATTGGAACAGATATGGAAATGTTCAATAAGGTACGTACAAAATTAGAGCAGGAAGGAATTCCCTATAAATACAAAACAAAAAATCATTTATCACAGACGATGTTTCCGGCAGAAGGAACGTTAAGAAGTCGAATGGGAAGTCTGGGAAATGATGTGAATCAGATGATAGAATATGAGATTTTGGTACATAAAAAAGATTACGAAAAAGCAAAAGAAACATTAATTTAATTCTTTAGGAAAGGACGAAAAATAAAATTCCGGAACCAACAGGCAGAAAAATAAAAAAATCAGGTAGCAGATGTGACCTCGGAGCGAGTAAAGAATGCGAGCCTTTATGCAAGCATTCTTCACACAGCGACTACTGGCACAGATGCTACCTGATTTTTTTATTTTTCGTCCGTGTTTCCAGCAAATTAGTATTTTGCTGCCGGTCCACAGGTGTTTCGAACGGTAATCTCACAGGGAAGTGTCATTCTTACAGGCATATTATAAGTAAGGGTTGTATTGCTTTCTGCAAGTAACTGAATATAGTGAGCGGCAAATTGTCCCATAAAATCAGCAGGAGCATGCACGGTTGTCAGCGGTGGGTTAGAGAATTTGGCAACATTAATGTCATCAAATCCCATAACGGAAATATCTTCCGGGATACGGTAACCTTTCTGGTAAAGTGCCCGCATGGCACCAATGGCAATCGGATCACTGGCAGCAAAAACTGCACTTGGAACAGTTCCGGCTTCAATGAGCTCCATCATCATCTGGTAGCCGGCATCTGCAGAAAATTCGGTTTCCTTTAGATAAGGTTCATAAGAGATGTTATGCTCTTTGCAATAACGGATGAAGGTGGATTTTCTTTGTTCAAAGTAAACCGTATCATCATTAAGATATTCTTTACCGCCAAGATAAGCAATGGAGCTATGTCCAAGTTCGGTAAGATAATCAAGTGCATCGATAACAGCCTGTTCAAAATCAAGAGAGATTGTATTACAGTTAATCTTTGATGTCTTCATATCTACAAAAATAACGTTCGGAGTAATATTTTCAAAAAGTTGAATTTGTTCATCATTAAATTTACCGATACAGATAAGTCCCTGAACTCCCTGAAAAGTACTCATATAGTCTGGATCACTTTGAAAGGCACGACGGATTTCCAGATTCTCTGTCATACAATAGCGCTCAATGCCACTTCTTATGGCCTGATAATAGGGGTCTTCCAGTTCCTGAAACAATGTAACCCACTGGAAAATGCCGATAATGGTTTTTGAAGTTGTAGAGGATTTCTTTATATAGTTTAATTCGCGGGCAATTTCCTGTACACGCTGTCTCGTCTGAGAAGTGACACTAAGAGTTTCATCCTGATTAAGAATACGAGATACCGTAGCAGGAGATACACCGGCTTTTTTTGCAATGTCTTTAAGTGTTGCCATGAAAATAGCACTCCTTTTTTTGTGATTCTCTCCTGCCTTCGTTTATACCTAAAGGAAGGAGATTCCTTTCTTAAATTTGTTAAAAATAGTTTATTAGTAAAAAACATAATATTAGATTTTAAAAATACCGAGGTATTCTTGAAATTTTTTAATAGTTACAGTATAACAAATTTTATGGAACAGGTGAAGAAAAAATTACTAAAAATATAGTAAAATATTTAGTAAAAATTTACCCTTGATAAATTTACTCAAATAATTTACTATATAGATAACACGGCTATGGCTGCTTTAGATTGCAGTTTGATAAAAGTGGAAAGCAAAGTATAGTGATATTGAAAATTAATGATGAAGCTAATGAAACAGGGACGGATTTCAGGAAAAGGAGCCAGAAAAAAGATGAGAACAACAGAGTTAAAAAAGGGATTTCAGGACGGACAATATGCAGAGTTATTAAAAGATATTTACATTGATGAAGGTGTTTTAGAATACCAGACAGAACGTTATATCAAGGCAGTTGAAAGTTTTGAAGAGCTATTTGGGGTAAAAGACGTAGAGATATACAGTGCACCGGGAAGAAGTGAAATCGGAGGAAATCATACAGATCATCAGTATGGAAGAGTGCTTGCGGCATCTATTAATCTGGATGCGATTGCAATCGTAGCGAAAAAGGAGAATGGTATTGTTTTAAAATCAGAAGGTTATCCAATGATTAATGTTTCTTTAGGAGATCTTCTCCCAAAGAAGGAAGAAGAAGGAACATCAGAAGGACTCATTCGTGGTGTTGCAGCAAAATTAAAAGAAGAAGGATATGCAATCGGTGGATTTGAAGCATATGTGACAAGTGATGTTTTAAATGGAGCAGGTATGTCATCTTCTGCAGCATTTGAAGTATTAGTTGGGAATATTTTATCCGGTCTTTACAATGAAGGAACGGTTTCTCCTGTATTTATTGCACAGGCAAGTCAGTATGCGGAAAATGTTTTCTTTGGTAAACCATGTGGTTTAATGGATCAGATGGCTTCCTCTGTTGGAAATCTGATTTTTATTGATTTTGCTGATGTGAAGAATCCTGTAATTAAAAAGGTGAATGTAAACTTTGAAGATTTTAATCATAGTTTATGTATTGTAGATACAAAAGGATCTCATGCAGATTTAACAGATGAGTATGCGGCAATTCCGGAAGAGATGAAGAGAGTGGCAGAATACTTTGGAAAAGAAGTGTTAAGAGAAGTAGATAAGAATGAATTTTATACAAATATTCCGGAAATTCGAAAAGTTGCAGGAGACAGAGCTGTTCTTCGTGCTATGCACTGGTTTGAGGAGACAGATCGTGTTATCGATCAGGTGAATGCATTAGAGCAGGAGAATTTTGAAGAATTTAAGCGTTTGATCAAGACCTCTGGAGATTCTTCATTTAAATATCTTCAGAATGTATATTCTGTTAAGAATCTTTCAAGACAGGAAATGGCTGTAGGTCTTGCATTTAGTGATGTTGTTTTAAAAGGAAAAGGTGTAAGCCGTGTTCACGGAGGAGGATTTGCCGGAACAATTCAGGCATTTGTGCCAAATGATATTGTAGATATTTATAAAAAGAATATGGAAGATATTTTTGGTGAGAATGCTTGCCATGTATTAAAAATCAGAAAATACGGTGGAATGAAAGTTTTATAGGATTTTGCAGGAGGAACAAAGAGATGGGACTGACAGAGAATATTAAAAAACTCGTCACCTATGGTATAGGTGTAAAGTTGATTCAGCCGGAAGATGAGATTTTTATGATAAATCAATATCTGGATTTATTTGGAGTAGATGAATATGATGATCCGGAGATTAAGGATGAGGCAATTGTTCTTGTAGATATTTTGAATGCATTAACAGATGAAGCATATGAGAAAAGTATCATTCAAAGTGATGATATCGTAACAAGAGATTTATTTGATACGAAATTGATGGGAATCATGACACCACGCCCGAGTACCGTACAGAACATATTTTATACCTACTATGAAAAAAATCCGAAGTATGCTACAGATTATTTTTATAATCTCAGTGAAAATAGTAATTACATAAGAAAAGATCGTATTCAGAAAGATAAAAAATGGACGGTAGACAGTCCATATGGAACTATTGACATTACCATTAATCTTTCAAAACCAGAAAAAGATCCAAAAGCAATCGCAGCAGCAAAAAATGCGAAACAGAGTGCTTATCCAAAGTGCCAGCTTTGTATAGAGAATGAGGGATATGCAGGAAGGATGAATCACCCGGCAAGACAGAATCATCGTATTATTCCTATTACAATTCATGGAAGCAGATGGGGATTCCAGTATTCTCCGTATGTCTACTATAATGAGCACTGTATCGTTTTAAATGGTGAGCATACGCCAATGCAAATAAATAGAGATACCTTTGCGAAGTTGTTTGATTTTATTCGCCAGTTTCCGCATTATTTTGTTGGTTCTAATGCAGATCTGCCAATCGTTGGAGGATCCATCCTTACCCATGATCATTTCCAGGGAGGACATTATACCTTTGCGATGGAACGTGCAGAAATGGAGCAGGAATTTACAATTCCGGGATATGAAGATGTAACAGCAGGTATCGTACATTGGCCATTATCCGTAATACGAATTCGACACAAAGATTCGGAACGTCTTATAGAACTTGCAGATCATATTCTTAAGAAATGGCGTAATTACAGTGATGAGAAGGCTTTTATCTTTAATCAGACAGATGGGGAGCCGCATAATACGATTACGCCAATCGCCAGAAGAAGAGGAGAAGAATACGAGCTTGATCTTACATTAAGAAATAATATTACAACAGAAGAAAGACCGCTTGGTGTATATCATCCAAGACCAGAATATCACCATATTAAGAAAGAAAATATCGGGCTTATTGAAGTTATGGGGCTGGCTGTCCTTCCATCACGTCTTAAAAAGGAAATGGAAAGTCTGGCAGAATGTCTTGTGAATAAAAAAGATATTATTTCTGCAGAAGGTTTGGAAAAACATGCAGCCTGGGTAGAAGGATTTTTACCAAAGTATAAAGAAATCACACAGGAAAATGTATGGAATATTCTTGAAAAAGAAATTGGAGAAGTTTTCGTAAAAGTATTGGAAGACGCAGGAGTATATAAATGTACTGAAGAAGGAAGAAGAGCATTTATGCGTTTTGTGAATACACTCTAATCTTGATGTAGTCTTGATTTATTGAAAAAAGAAAAGAACGAGAAATAAAAAGATATACTATAGTATCTGTGACAGTAGTTTCAGAATGGAGAATGTTTCATGGCATTTTTCATTGGAATGGAACTCGCAGTTGCTATAGTATATTTTTTTTGCTTTTTTTGTCCGTTTATCTTTTGAACCTGACATCATATAATTAAAGTATTGACAAATTGTACTGATATCGTATACAAATGGTATACAGAGGTATTAAAAGATTATTCACTATAGTATAAAAACAAATGGGAGTGTTTGAGTATCAATGATGACAGAAGAGTATACAGAGGAATATAAAAAAGCAAGAAAAGCAGCGATGAAGCAGTATCGTACCTGTGTATCAAGAGGCTGGTCGTTATATCCGCCGGTGCTAGATGAAGTATCCGCTTATGTAAAAACGGCAGGAGAAGAAGTTCTTGGAGAAATGGAAATACCACTTTCGCTTGTGACCGGGACGAGAACTGCAGGCAGGCAGAATGCCTTTAGCAAAGACTTTCTTCCTATTCTTCCAGAGAATAGTGAGTTTGCAAGAAAGTGGATCACACTTTATGAGGCACAGATGGAGGAAGGGATTCGTGACCCGATTTTAGTTTATGAATTTATGCATCAGTTTTATGTTCAGGAAGGAAATAAACGAGTCAGCGTCATGAAGTACCTTGATGCCTCACATATTATGGCAAAGGTAATCCGAATTTTGCCAGAAAAAACAGATGACCCGTCTGTAAAGCTTTATTATGAATTTATAGAATTTTATCGTAGTACAAAATTGTATGATATTGTCTGTAAACAGTCGGGAAATTATGCGAAACTCCTGAAACTTATGGGGAAGGAACGGAACGAAGCTTGCAGTGATGAGGAACGGAAGAAGTTACAAAGCCTTTTCTATCATTTTTCTTCTATATA
>CAKREJ010000088.1 GCA_934317185.1 uncultured Anaerobutyricum sp.
GGTTGTAAGGAAGCTTGCAGCCGGGATTTTTTATTTTGGAGAAAAGGTGGAAGACTGTATTCCATAGAAAGATTTGGGAGAGGCAGGAGTAGCCGTAATATATTTTCACGATAAATAAGAAACGGCATATACTGTTGTAAAATAAAAGAGGAGAAGAAGCAGACATGAGAAGATATCTTGTAATATTAATGATGCCATGTTTTGTGATGTTGTTTGGTATCTGTTGTCTGGCAGGGTGTGAGGGGAGCCGCCATCATTTAAAAAAAGTGCGTTTAAATGAGGTGGCACACTCTATTTTTTATGCCCCACAATATGTAGCGATAGAAAAAGGGTATTTTGAAAAGGAAGGAATCAAATTAGAGCTTACAACAGGCTTTGGTGCAGATAAAACAGCAACAGCGGTAATCAGTGGCGATGCCGATATCGCATTTATGGGACCGGAAGCAACCATATATCAATTTAATCAGGGAAATGCAGATTATCTTATAAACTTTGCTCAGTTAACACAGCGAGCAGGAAACTTCGTCGTAAGCCGTAAAAAAGAAGAAAACTTTAAATGGGAGGATTTAAAAGGTAAAAAAGTCATTGGTGGAAGACCAGGTGGTATGCCAGAAATGGTATTTGAGTATGTTTTGAAAAAGCATGGAATGAATCCGCAAAAAGACATCAATCTTATACAGAATATTGATTTTGCGAATACATCCGGAGCATTTGTTTCAGGAAAATCAGATTACACGGTTGAGTTTGAACCGTCAGCTACATTGATTGAAGAACAGGGAGCAGGATATGTTGTTGCTTCAGTTGGAAAAGAAAGCGGGTATGTGCCATATACAGCTTACAGTGTAAAGAAAAGCTATCTTGAATCACATAAAGAATTACTGGAAGCATTTACCCGGGCAATCGAAAAAGGACAGCAATATGTTAATACACATACACCGAAGGAAATAGCAAAAGTAATCGCACCACAATTTAAAGATACAGATAAAAAAACAATAGAAAAAATAGTAAAAAGATATGCCGAACAGGACAGTTATAAAGAAAATACAAAATTTGAAAAAGAAAGCTTTGTACTAATCCAAGATATTTTAGAAGAAGCAGGGGAACTGGAAAAACGTGTAGATTATGAAACATTAGTCACAACAGAATTTTCAGAAAAAGACTAATTTGCTTCCGGAGCCAATAAACAGAAAAATAAAAAAATAAATACCAGTAAAATGTGACCTCGGAGCCAGTATTGAATGCAAGCTTTTTGGCGAGCATTCAACACTTGGCGACTACTGTCACATTTTACTGGTATTTATTTTTTTGTTTTTCGTCGTTTTTCCCGCAAATTAGTACTGTAATAATTTTCTTGATCTTTGAATGAGTGCGGGATCATCGGAGCTATTTAAAAAGATAACGCTGCCTTTGTGGTTTTGGTCTGTCTGCTTTAAGTTAGCAACGGTCAGACGGCGAAGTAACTCCTTGGCAGTACCGTAGCCGCCATCAAAGATAGTAACGGATGGACCGGCAATCTTTTGGATGGTGTCTTTTAAGAAAGGATAATGAGTACAGCCAAGCACAATGCCGGTGATACCTTTATCTTTGTAGGGATCAAGCAGGTTATGAAGAAAGTGTTCAAGTTGTTCCCCGGTTAAGATGCCCTGCTCGACAAATTCCATCAGACCAGGACAAGGCAGAGGATAAATATTAGCCTGTTTATCATAAAGGCTTTCTAATTTATGAAATTTTTCTTCACGTAATGTCATAGGGGTAGCCATAACAACGACGTTTGCGTGTTCGCAGGCAAGTACCGCAGGTTTGATTGCCGGTTCTACGCCGACTAAAGGTAAGTCGGGATACATATCTCTTAAAATGCGTACAGCAGCACTGGTGGCAGTGTTACAGGCAACAGCAACGGCTTTTGCGTGTTTTTCCTTAACGAGGTAGGTAATATGTTCAATCGTAAGAGCACGAACCTCTTCGAGTGTTTTTGTTCCGTAAGGGGCGTGTTTGGAATCCCCATAATAAATAAAATCTTCATTTGGCATTAGTTTTATCATTTCTCTTAACACGCTGATGCCACCCATGCCGGAATCAAATACGGCAATAGGATCGGATAGTTGGTTCATATAGTCTATGTTCCTCCTGAGTAAATTTTCGTTGATCTTCAAATAGTATAGTTTCTTTTCTTTGTGAAATCAAGTAGATTGTGTATAAACACAGGCTAATTTGTACATTTTCGTTGAAAGGTGGCGAGGGATGTGGTATCATTTAATTCGCTTTAATGAAAATAGACTATAATATAGAAAGAAAACGTTAAACAAGATTAGAGGGAAGGATGGCAAGTATGGGACAAAAGTACCTGGTGGTTAGTGATAATCATGGAAATATGTCGAATCTGGAATATGTTATTGAAAGATTTCGTGGAAAGATTGAAGGTCTCATTCACTGTGGAGATATGGAAATTCCGCCAGAGATGTTAGAAGAGCTGGCAGGCTGTCCGGTGTATATGGCGGCTGGAAATTGTGATTATAATTTCAGCAGAGATAAAGAAGATATTTTTGAATTGGGAGAACATGTGGCATTTGTAACACATGGAGATGCTTATGGAGTAAGCTGGGGTGAAGAAGAGCTGGTAAGCCGTGCACAGGAGATGGGAGCAGATGTCGTTTTTTACGGACATACGCATTGTCCGGCATATCATGTATATGAGAGTGAAGGTGTGACGGTCTTCAATCCGGGAAGTATTGCGTTGCCAAGACAGATGACACCACAGGGACCTACATTTTTAATCATAGATCTGGCAAGTGACGGAAGAATTACACCAGAATTATATACGTTATAAACAGATGCTTTTAAAAGAACCGGCTAGTATGGAGTAAAACATATGGCAGGAGGTTGGAGGAAATATGAAGCGACAGAAAAGGGTAGCGGTAATTAATGATGTGACAGGATTTGGCAGATGTTCTGCCGCTGTGGCACAGCCGATTATTTCTGCGATGAAGATACAGTGTTGTGTAATGCCGACAGCGATTTTGTCTGTGCACACAGGATTTCCGAACTATTTTTTACAGGATTATACGCCATATCTTGAGATGTATATGAATAGTTGGGAACAAACAGGTATTGAATTTGATGGTATTACAACAGGGTTTATTGGCTCTAAGGAACAGATTGGATTGGTTGTCGAGTTTTTTAAAAGGTTTAAAAAAGAGAATACATTGGCGGTGGTCGATCCGGTAATGGGGGATTATGGGAAGCTTTATTCTTCTTATACAGATGATATGTGTCAGGAGATGAAGAAGCTTCTTCCTTACGCAGATGTGCTTACCCCGAATCTTACAGAGGCCTGCCGTATTCTTGATCTGGATTATCATAAGGTAGATTTATCAGAAGAAGGTTTGGAAGCAATATGTGAAGCCTTAAGTGAAATGGGGCCGGACAGAATTGTGATTACAGGACTACAGCAGGGCGATTTGATATTTAATTATATTTATGAGAAAAATAAAATTTCTGAACTGTTATCTACCAGAAAAATCGGTGGTGACCGTTCAGGAACAGGGGATGTATTTTCTTCAATTGTAACAGGTGCATTAATCCAGGGGCAGGATTTTAAAACAGCGGTAAAAAGAGCGGTTGCATTTCTTGATAAGGCAATTGCTTATACAGCACAGATGGAATTACCGTGGAATTACGGAATATGTTTTGAAGAATATTTAGAGGAGATTTAGAAATGATTTTATATACAGTGAAAAATGGTATTTACTATAATTTAGAAGATTTTAAAGAAGATTTATCAGATCTTGGACAGAACGGTTTTCCTAATAAGATTTATATTAATATGACAAATAGATGTTCCTGTTCCTGTACATTTTGTTTGAGAAGCTTAAAGGAGTTTAATGAGCATAATAGTTTATGGCTTAAAGAGGAACCTTCGGTAGAACTGGTAGAAGAACTGTTTTCTAAATATGACTGGTCTCATGTTGCAGAGATTATTTTCTGTGGCTTTGGTGAGCCTACGATGCGTTTTGATGATGTAGTAAAAGTAGGACAGTGGTTAAAGAGCATTCATCCGGATATTCCACTGCGTATTAACACAAATGGTCTTTCAGATCTTGTCTTTGGAGAACCAACGGCAAGTCGTCTTGCAGGATGTTTTGATACGGTTTCTATCAGTCTGAATTCTTCTAATGCACAGAAATACCTTGATGTAACAAGGAATCGTTTTGGACTGGCTTCTTATGACGCAATGTTAAGTTTTGCAAAAGCTTGCCAGCGTTATGTGCCAAATGTAGTCATGACAGTTGTAGATGTTATTGGTGAGGAAGAAGTTGCAGCTTGCCAGAAAGTTTGTGATTCACATGGACTGAAGCTTCGCGTACGCCCTTATGAGGCAAATTAATATCAGATGAGAGAGCTTTCCATCTCGCAGCAGGAATGTCCCGATATTCTTGAACTTAAATATTTGAGCAGGCTTGAATATTTTTTTTGAAAATAGCAGAGAATACCTCCGATAAAAGGAGGTATTTTTTTATGGAAAAGGCAGATAAAAGAAAGGTTGTTTTAGTTGGAACCGGAATGGTAGGAATGAGTTATGCTTATGCACTTTTAAACCAGAATTTATGTGATGAGCTTGTTTTAATTGATATTAATAAAAAAAAGGCAGAAGGCGAAGCGATGGATTTGAATCACGGAGTTGCATTTAGTGGCGGAAATATGGAAATATATGCAGGAGAATATACAGATTGTCATGATGCAGACTTAATCGTTCTTACGGCAGGACTTCCACAAAAAGAAGGAGAGAGCAGACTTAAGCTTTTAAAGGAAAACAGGAAAATATTTGAGAATGTTCTTCGGTCTGTATTAGAAAGTGGGTTTCAAGGTATTTTTCTTGTGGCAACAAATCCGGTAGATATTATGACAAGAATTGTATATGAGATTAGTGGATTTCCGGCAGAAAAAGTAATTGGTACGGGTACGGCTCTTGATACAGCAAGACTTCGTTATCTTCTTGGGGAAAAATTCATGATAGATCCGAGAAATATGCATGCTTATGTCATGGGAGAACACGGAGACAGTGAGTTTGTTCCGTGGAGTCAGGCTATGATGGCAACAAAATCAATTTTTGATTTATGTGGGGAAACAAAGGGATGTCATTTTCAGGAGTTACTTGAATTGGAAGAAGAAGTACGAATGGCAGCATACAAAATTATCGAGGCTAAAAAAGCAACATACTATGGAATTGGTATGGCAATGGCACGAATTACAAAGGCAATCTTTGGAAATGAGAACAGTGTTCTTACAGTGTCTGCATATTTGCAGGGAGAATATGGAGAAAAGGGAATTTATATAGGTATTCCATGTATTGTAAGCCGAAAGGGAGTACAGCGAGTCATAGAACTTGCATTAAGTGGTGAGGAAAAGAAAAGATTGCATTCTTCCTGTGAAACATTGGAAAATACCTATCGGGAAATTTAACTGTAAAAATAAGAAAGGCATGTTGTTAAGTGTCGTTTATATACAAGGATACAATGTATTTTGTGATTGAAATTTGTTGAAAATTGGTGTCGCTTTGGATGGTTACAAAATATAAAAAATATGCTATACTATGAAACTGTGATGATTTATTGCATTAGTGTATGAATGAGATTCCGGTTTTTTGGGAACTGACAATATCATAAGGATATCATATGCACAGCGAGAAGTATGTCATGCATTGCATGACGTGCATCTCGCAGCAAGAATGCCGGAACATTCTTGAACATGTGTTGCATGACGTACTTCTCGCAGCAAGAATGTTTTGGTATTCTTTGGCAAATAATAGAAATAACAGATGCTGTATCGTAAAGAATAAAGTATATAGTAATAAAAAAGTAAGACAACAGAATTATAAAGAAATGGAGAAACGAAGCAAAATGGATTATTTATTAGATGTACATACCCATACGATTGCCAGTGGCCATGCATATAACAGTATGATGGAAATGGCAAAGGCGGGTTTTGATAAAGGTTTAAAGCTTCTTGGAATAACAGAGCATGCACCTATGATGCCTGGAACTTGTCATGCTATGTATTTTCATAATTTAAAGGTTGTTCCAAGAACAATGTGTGGAATTGAATTGATGCTTGGTGCAGAATTAAATATTTTGGATTATGATGGACATATAGATTTAGACACTCGTGTTTTAAAACAGTTAGATATTAAAATTGCCAGTCTGCACAGTGTCTGTATTCAGCCGGGAACAAAGCAGGAGAATACACGGGCTGTTTTAGGAGCAATTCATAATCCGTTCGTGGATATAATCGGGCATCCGGATGATGGAATCTATCCGTTAGAGTATGAACCAATCGTAGAAGCAGCGAAAGAAACCAATACACTTTTGGAAGTGAATAATAATTCTTTAAATCCAATGGGTGCCAGAAAGCATACACGAGAGAATCTGATTGCGATGCTTGAATTATGTAAGGAATATGAACAGCCGGTTATTATGAATAGTGATTCTCATGTATTTTGTGATGTAGCAAGAAGAGATTTTTCCGAAAAACTGATAAGAGAAATAGATTTTCCTGAAAATTTAATTGTGAACCGATCCGTAGAAGTATTTAAAGAATATATTCATAGAAAATATGAAGAAAAATAAAATGCATTAAGACGATAATGTTTTAGAAAGGGTGAAATTATGGGGAAAAGTGTACATAACGAAGAAACCAGAAGGCTGATGGAAGGTATTTTAAAGCTGAAGTCTGTAGATGAATGCTATGCTTTTTTTGAGGATTTGTGTACAGTAAATGAATTGCTGTCTTTAGGACAGCGTTTTGAGGTGGCAAATATGCTTCGAAATCATAAAACTTATAACGAAGTGGCAGAAGTTACAGGTGCCTCAACTGCAACAATAAGCAGAGTAAATCGATGTCTGAATTATGGAACAGACGGATATCAGCTTATCCTTTCCCGGATGGACAAAGATTCTGATACACAGGAATAATGAAAAAAGAAAAACAATATATCCATCATGAACGATAGCTTGTTGTACCGGGATGTATCGAT
>CAKREJ010000089.1 GCA_934317185.1 uncultured Anaerobutyricum sp.
TACGGTGAACAGTATGGTGTCACTATTGAAAGTGAATTAGATGAAGGAACAACCGCAACGATAATTATTCCGAAACTGGAGGAAACTGATGAAAAACAATAAGAAAAAATATGCTTTATTAATCATCTTAATACTCTTCATTGCCTTTTTTTCCTCGCAATGTATGATGACACGCACAAACACCGAAAGTAAAAAAACGGTAGCAGTAATCCTTCCCTACACTTATAATAAAGAGCATTCCCGGATATTAGATGCTATCCGAGATTACGCTTACAATAATTCTATTATACTTGACGTGTGGCATGAAAAAAGCCTTTCTTCAAATAAGCTGGCTTCCATTGTCTCCGCCGAAGAACAAAATCACACAATTGACATCCTGCTAATCTACCCAGAAAACTATTTACAGGAAAAGGAACAGCACTATGATTATGCTAATATGTTGGCAATTACAGACACAATGCAATCTTCCTTTTCTCATTATGCATCCTTTGAAACCAGTCCTTCTCCAAGCTATCTTCTCCCTGTTTCCGCACAGGTAATAAAGAAAGTTCATGAAGGCAAAACCGACTGCATTTACATAAAAAACACATACAAACTTGGCTATGAAAGCATTCAAATGCTGGATACTTACTCACGAAATAAACATATGAAAGATATATCTATTCCGTGTCAGAAAGTAGATAAGGCAGCTATTGAGAGCGGGGAATTAGATTCTCTTCTTACAAATTAGAAAAATAGTTTTAACTCAATCTACACACTTCAATTTGTGGGAGATTTCTCAAATACGCTCTAGCTGTTATTTATCAACTACAGATAATAGATTATACAGAAAACGAAAGGATTTCCGTTATGAAAACAAATCTTTTTAGCTATAATTCCATCCTGTTTACCTTAATCATCATCCTGATAAGCACCATAACCATATGGAAATTACCTCAAACGCAGAATGGATACACCCACATAGGCATCGCCGTTTATGATATGGACGACACTTTCATAAACGACTATGTAACCAAACTCCAAAACAAAATTGACCGTTCTTCTTTTTCTGGCAAAAAAGTTCTTTACGAAATCTTTGATGCAGAAGGAAATGCTAATCGGCAAGAACATCAGCTTCAATATATGTACACACAAAACTTTGATGCCCTGCTTATCAATCTTGTAACTCCATCTTCCGCCGCCAGTGTTCTAAACGAGACAGCGAACTATGATATCCCTGTTATTTTATTTAACAGGGAAGCGGATAAAAAAGATCTATCCATTTCCAAACAGACATGGTACGTCGGAACAGCAGCAAAAAAAGCCGGTGCCATTCAGGCAGACATGCTCCAGAATGCATGGAACACAGATAAAGCAAACCTGGACCGGAACAAAAATAATAAACTTGACTATATTCTAATCGAAGGAGAACAGACACATTTTGATGCTGTAAGAAGGACAAATGGCTTTTTAGAAAACAGCCAGAACCTCCCTCTAAATCAGCTTACTAATCTCTCCGCAGATTGGCAGAGAAACCTTGCCTCCGTGAAATTTTCAAAACTGGATACTAACATTATCCAATCCGCAGAAGCAATTATCTGCAATAACGATGACATGGCACTTGGAGTCTACGATTACTATAAGCAGCATAATCTCAAACTCCCCCTTATTCTCGGAATCAATAACAGCCCAGAGATGAATCAGAAAATACAATCTGGAGAAATTTATGGAACTGTAGATAACGGCACAAATGACCAGATAACTTATATCTGCAAATTACTTAATAATATTCTAAATAAGGATACCGCCAAATATCATAAAATATGGTATAGTACACCGTTTGCTATTGAAAAGTAATTTTAAATTCAGCTAAACTCAGAATTTATTTTGAGAGAGATTTGTAGAAGACTTCAGATGGTTGTGGTATTTACGAGAAGGTGGAGTTTTGAAGGATTTACACGAGAACTATTATTATATTATAATATGTCTATTAATAATTGAGGAGGAACATCATTGAAAACAATTAAATTATCAATTTCCGATAAAAATAAATCTTTACTTACACACCTTCAGGAAAATGGAGAATTTTTACCTGCCTATTGTGCCGGTAGAGGAACCTGTGGAAAATGTAAGGTACAATTTTTAAACGATGCACCCGTTCCAACAGAACATGATTCTGCCTTTTTTTCACCGAAACAACTCTCTGATGGCTGGAGGCTGGCATGTCAGGCTTATGTAGAAGGACAATTCACTCTTCAGATAGAAGATTATCAGGAAGACAGTATTCAGGCTGCTTCGGATTTCAAATTATCTCCGAAAGAAGCTGCTTTAGACATTGCGGACTCTGCATTACTTTATACGAAAGAATCTGATTTTTCTTCTCTTGCTCTTGCCATTGATATCGGAACTACAACGATTGCCGCCAATCTTATTGATACCAAGCAAAAAAAAGTATTACAGACCATAACCAGTATCAATCATCAGCGAATATTTGGTACCGATGTCCTTTCACGAATTGATATAGCCAATCAGGGAAGACTTTTGGAGCTTCAGAGAACTATATTAAACGATTTAGATTCTATCTGCGAACAATTTCAGCTAGGAAAAGATATCACAAAGCTTTCCATCCCTGTTATCATTGCCGGAAACTCTACAATGCAGCATTTACTTCAGGGACTATCCTGTGAAACGCTCGGAGTCTTTCCATTTACTCCTGTTGACCTGTCCATGCATTCATATAAAAATATGACTATTCTTCCCGGAATCAGCACTTATGTCGGTGCAGATATTGTCAGTGGTATTGTAGCCTGTGGCATTGATCAAAAAGAAGAAATATCCATCCTTGTCGATTTAGGTACAAATGGTGAAATGATCATAGGAAATAAAGACCGTATTCTTGTGGCATCTACGGCCGCCGGTCCCGCCTTTGAAGGAGGAAATATCCGTTGTGGTATCGCAGGGGTTCCCGGTGCAATTGATACCGTCACTATTTGCGGTGATAATGTAAAAATTTCTACTATTTTAAATGAAAAACCTGCCGGTATCTGTGGAACCGGAGTCATTGAAACTGTTTATGAACTGGTAAAAGAAAAAATCGTAGATAAAACCGGACTTATAGAAGAAAAATATTTTGATAACGGATATCCTTTATCAGAAAATATCTCATTTACTAATAAAGATATACGAGAAGTGCAACTGGCCAAATCGGCTATTCGTGCCGGTGTAGAGATTCTTATTAAATCTTATGGTATTGAGTACACACAGGTTGCACATCTGTATCTTGCCGGAGGTTTTGGTCAGAAAATTAATTATAAAAAAGCGATCGGCATTGGTATGCTGCCAGAAGAACTAAAGAATCGTATTATATCTGTGGGAAACAGCTCCCTTGCAGGTGCAACTATGTTAGCTGACACTCCTAAACTACAGAACCGTTTTACACATATCACAGATATTTCTGAAGAAATTAACCTTGCAAATCATAAAGATTTTAATGATTTATATGTCAAATATATGTTTTTTGAATAGAACCTTCGCATAGAACTTCGATAAAATATGAGGAAAAATATATGATAAATAATTTAAACGCACACACTGTTAACTGGAACTGTCCCTCTATAGAAAATCGGGCACCTTTACCCTCTCTTACTCAGGAAACCATTGCCTCCTTCACAAATATTGATGCTGTAAAAAAAATTATGGAACATACAATGAGAACCTCAGCAAAATCACATTATATCCTTCCTGTATGGCAGAATATAGAATCTATTGCACTAGGTACTCACATCTTAAATGAAAACAGATACTTTACTCCATCTGAATATTGTATTGAAGCTCTTGAAGATATAAAAGGGATTGATTTTGATTTTTCCTGTGATCCTTTAATACAGACGGTAGTTGAAACGATTCCTTACTATAAAGATAAACCGCTTATCCTGGAAATAGAAGCTCCTTTTTCTATACTGGCAGCTCTTATGAATCCTTTAAACCTGTATTTATACTTTGAAGATAATCCCATTCTTCTCACTGAAATTTTACATAAAATTGCAGATGCGTCTGCAAAATATATTCAAAACTGTATTGCTGCCGGCTGTCGTATTTTCTCTTTAGCTGATCCTGTAGGAACTCTAAATTTAATCGGGGAAAAATACTATACCTCTATTTGTGGAAGAGCTGAAATATATTTAATGAAAAAATGTATTCCATTTTTAAATCATGCAGTTATCCATATCTGCCAAAAGATGTCCCAATCTCTTGTTATTGCAGACCTTGCCAAAGCGGAGTTATATAAATTACCTCAATCCACTAAAGATTATATAGAAGCACTTCTCTATATGGCAGACAATCCTGCTATTTCGTTTACGGGTATGACCTGCATACATAATAGCAAACCGAACCTTACAAATTCATATACGCTTTACATTAAATAATCTTGCCTATACTGTTCAAACACCTCTAAATACTCTCTTTCTACCTCAGAAAAAGCTCTCACAGTATAATCAACCTTTACATGAAGCTCCGGCTTTTCCCCTGACTCCTCATCTAATAAATACTTTAGATCATACCACAATAATGCAGCATCTATTTCTTTTATAAGCTTTTCCTCTTCTTCACTTAGAGCTGTTCCCAAAAACTTTATATAAATCACATCCAGTAAATGGTTCTCCTGCTCTTTATATTCTTTCATATTCTGCTTTAACGGTCCTGGTACATCAGACATATAGCACTCACTCGCATCATGCAATAGAGCCGCTAATACCAAACGATCAGAATACCCTCTCTCTGCCGCTTCTCTGGCACATAAAATACAGTGCTGCCCTACAGACCAAAAGGAACTGACCTGTCCATTCCCCCGGCATATCATCGAAAGTGCATGAGCAATATCCTCAATACAAATCAATGTCGAATCCGGATTCACCGGATCAAAATGCTTTCTCGTATATGTAGTAATATAACCACTCATAAAAACCCCCCTTTCCTCATCCAAGCTGTATATTTAATCCCTCGAATAAATCACCTAGCCGAACCTTTAGAGGCTGTACATTTTCCTTTGCCTGTCTCTCCCTGTAAACAAGCTTATACTCCGGATTCAACTCCAGCTTTTCAATAAGTCTCGCTGTATTCCTTGCATCATCCAACCCATCATGTAACCTTCCGTTTGGCTCAATATCACAGAGCATCAGTGCTTCTTCTAAACCTACTGCCTGTTCAAAATTATATCGCTTGCCGAATACTTCCTGATAGTCGATCCATCTGACCGGATTCATAAACTCCCAAATCTTCTGGCTTTCTAAATGCTTACTCTTAATCTCATGCTCAAATTGGCTGTAATCACTCTTACTCCATGCAAAGATCTTATACTCACGCTCCCCAAGCCAATCTATCATATGAATAAGGGCATCCTTCAATTTAGGGGCATTCTTCAATTGTCCCTTCTCGATTCCTGTCAAATTCGTTATGAAATAATCAAGAACACCATACTCTGGATGAACATATTGGCACAGTTTCCCGATTTCTTTGTATTCCTCATCTAAAAGAACAGCTCCAACCTGAATAATCTCACTCGCATATTTATAATTCTTTCCCCGATAATTCTTTGGAACCTTACACATTTCCAAATCAATAACCAGATAATTCACGCTCTCCCTCCTTTATGTAATTAGTCTTTTGTTTATCTCTTTCTCTTAACTGATATACTAGATATAATAACACATCCATTTCGTTATGCATAGAAAAAGGGCATCTGTCAGAATAATGGCAGATGCCCTGAGCTTTGATTCTTGATTCTTTTGTACTGAGAAAATCTTATAACTATTATGACCACAAATTTTTCGTTTGTGCTATAATAAAAATATTCTTAACAAAATCTCAGGAGCAATATGATAATGTCAAAAGATGAATATTTAATCACAGATGTGCCTCTTAAGGCACTGACTATTTTTGCAATGCCGATGATTCTCGGCAGTTTTTTTCAACAAGTCTATAATATGGCTGATTCTATAATCGTCGGTCAGTTTGTCGGTTCCTCTGCACTTGCGGCTGTTGGTGCCTGTGCTGCACTTACGAATGTCTTCATTTGTATCGCACTGGGTGCCGGTGTAGGTGCCGGCGTACTCGTAAGCCGTTATTTTGGTGCCAGAAATTATAGTAAAATGAAAACGATCGTGTCAACATCACTGATTAGTTTTCTGATTCTAAGTATAATTCTCGGTGGCTTTGGCCTTTGTTTTTCTCATTTGATGATGAGACTTTTGCAGACACCTGCTGATATACTGAATGAAGCCGTGCTGTATCTGCGTGTCTATTTTGTAGGATTCCCGTTTCTGTTTATGTACAACATTCTCTCTACTATGTTCACTTCGATCGGTGAATCCAAAATCCCACTGGGTCTTCTGATATTTTCTTCTGTTTTAAATATCTTTATGGATCTTTGGATGGTGGCAGGTCTTAATCTTGGTGTGTTTGGTGCAGCCCTTGCAACACTGATCTCGCAGGGTATCTCCGCAGTATTTTCGCTTTTGATCTTCCTTCATCGTATTCGTAAATATAAGAGCTGCTTTGACTGGTTTGACAGGAAGGAACTACGTTCCATGCTGCAAATTGCCGTGCCGTCAATTCTTCAGCAGTCCACGGTATCCATCGGTATGATGATTGTACAGGCAGTTGTAAATCCGTTTGGTACACAGGCACTTGCCGGCTATGCGGCAACCATGCGAGTGGAGAACGTATTCTCACTGATATTTGTATCAATCGGTAATGCCGTTTCACCATATGTTTCCCAGAATCTCGGTGCAAAGAAACCCTGGCGTATCAAAAAAGGCTACCGTGCCGCATTATTGTTGGATGTATGTTTTGCAGTCCTCGCTTTCATAGTTATTGAAACACTGCACACACAAATCTCCTCATTATTTCTGGGAAAAGACGGAACAGCCTTAGCATATCAGGTATCCGGTGATTACATGCGATGGATCGGTTATTTCTTCATCTTCATGGGAATCAAGATGGCAACAGATGGCGT
>CAKREJ010000090.1 GCA_934317185.1 uncultured Anaerobutyricum sp.
TACGCTGACCGTCCAATTATCACAATGTCTATGGCAGCAACAGGTGTAATCAGCCGTGTATGCGGTGAAGTATTTGGATCTGCACTTACATTTGGTGCTGTAGGAAAAGCTTCCGCACCGGGACAGATGGGTGCCGGCGAGTTAAAAGAAATGCTCACAACATTACATGGAGTGTTGTAAATACTAATTTGCCTGAGAGACGGACGAACCGTGGAAATAAAAAATCCTTATTTATTGAAGAAAACGGATGAAAAATAAAAAATATATAGTAGCATCTGTGCCAGTAGTCGCTGTGTTAAGAATGTTCGCAAAAAGCTCGCATTCTTTACTTGCTCCGAGGTCACATCTGCTACTATATATTTTTTTATTTTTTGTCCGTTTTTTAATAAATAAAGGTTGCTTTTGTGGGATTGGCTCCCATCACTGATAGTAATTTATTGCTTACCATCTGTAGAGGTGGAAGTCATCTCACGTTTAATATAGTCGTATATTCTCTGTGAAGACTTTCCATCACAATAAGTCAGATATTTTTCACGGAAGTTTCTTGAATTTGTATAATCATAATGTTCAATATCGTGAAGTTTGGAAATGAGATCTTCTTCACATCGAACCTCCACTCCAGGAATGATATCTTCAAAATCAAAGTAAGTTTCTTTTCTTGTGATGTCAATTTTATCTCTGCTTGTGATAAAAATTGGTTTATCTGTTAAGGTTGCTTCAAATAAAGTGTCTCGATAATCACCTATAATAATATCGGCCGCAATAATAGCTTCTCTTAAATACATATTTTTGGTAATATTAACAGCAAAATCAGGAATCTCCATGATGTTTGTACTGTTTTTTGATCTAGGCATAAGGTTCATAATGATAAAATATTCATCACCTAATGCCTCTTTTAATATCTGAAGATCAAGGAATTCCATATAGCTGCTCTTTTCAGAACGATATCTGAAATAAGGCATATAGAAGATGATCTTTTTATTTTTTGCTTTAGGCACAAGAGATAATAATGTCTTTTTGGCATTAATGCGGGCATCCGGATCAAAGTAGAGATCAGTCTGACAACAGCCTTTTAGAGAGAAGTCCACAGAACTGTCGAGATAGTTATGCTTCTTGATAACAGGAATCATAGCCTCAGATGGTATCTGCATCATGTTGATGGTACGTTTACGTCTAAAGTCTGCCAGTATTTGCCGGTGTTTTAGTTTAAATTTATTTTGGCTGAAGAAATTAAATGCAGCTTCTCCAAGCTGAATCACTTTTGTTTCCGGACGTACACGTAAATAAGCAATCTCGCCGAGATTTTGTGCAACGATGATGTATGGAGCCTGACTCATGATTTTTGCAGCATTTTCAATACTAAAACCTGTGCTGTCAAAGGAAATAAGCTGGGTATTAATAGAAGTATCTTTCGTAAGAAGATTATAAAGCTTACGGAAGACAGTGTTATTTTGAAGATTTCCTCTGCCGCAGATAACTACCGTATTATTTAATTGTGCTTTTTCTGAATAGAATTCATATCTTTCTGCTAATTTATGTGCGAGAGCTTTTTCCTCTTTATACTGTTTTTGATAATTTTTATTATCTTTAATTTCTGCTGGTTTAAGAATTCCACCGGAATTAAGTGCATCATCAGGGAGAAGCTGATATAGTTCTTTATATTTTTCCTGAACGAGTTCATTACTTCTGGCTACCGACATTGATATATTTCTTGTAAATTCACCACGTTTTACTCCATCTTCAAAGCTTTGAACATCTTCCATAGTAAATGGTTTGGCAAATTCACGCTTTTTCCCGTAAAGGGTTACGGAATCTACTAAAGGTGCAACAATGTCTAAGAAGATCTGATTCGTTGGATTATTGGAGTAATAATACAAAGAAAAATCAAAAAGCTCTCTTCTTAAAGAAGAACGGTCAATAAAATCGCAGGCAAGATAGTCCTTTGTAAAAGCAGGAAGAAAATCTTTCATAGCCTGGAATAAGGCTTTGTCGCAATCGATGGATACGAAATCAGGTTCGTAGCGACCGTTTTCTAAATGATAACTCTCAATACTCTTATAATCGAGATTGGCAAAAATTGCCTCAACAAAAATCTGTGATGTATGATTAGAAGTAAAGTTATATCTTACACTGTGTCCCTGTGTAGGAAGAATCGTTCTGGCATAATAGAAAGGTACGTCATCTTCCGTACCAGTGATATGATTCCACAGGCGGACAAAGCAATCCTGTGTGTAACCACGCCCCCAGTATTCAATCATAGAGAACGGTTCATTTTTCGCAATCTCCTGTTCAAGATATCCGCACACAGAAACTCGCTCTTCTTTGGCCAGGTTAAGAGTATATTTATGATAAGCTTCGGATTGTTTAAATATTTCTGTAAGCTGTAAAATATATTCTTTGTTAAATGTAGTGTCGTGATTAAGGCTTTGAAGCTCAGGAAACATTTCCCTGAAGGTTGTTTCGTCCATACCGAGAGCACTGAGTAATTTATTAAAGCTGTTTACCCCAGAGAAATTGCCGAAATTACCCCAGAATTCTTCATCGATTTCATTAATAAAGGAAGGGACACGCCACGTTCTTCTGGAGGCATAGATATATTTTGTTTTAATCGGAAGATTTTCTTTTTCTACGATTACATCAGCAATTCTTTTTAAATGATAGCCATCACGGGAAATAAAGTAAACAGTTTTATCGCCTCGCTGTACTGCTTCATGGATTGCCCAATCCACATATGGTACCATATATAAAGAAATATATTCATAAGCAAACTGTTCCCGAATCTGATCATGAGATTCACGGAATCTTGCCATATTACCGGCGATAAGGTAGGCATCGTAGGTGCCAAGCTGTTTTACAAGAGCAGCTTCATAATCATTAAATTTTGGTGGGATTACAGATTTGGTGACAATACCAAGCTTTCTTGCCATTTTTCGGTCGGCTACAGGACTGTCACCAGTATGAATCCAACGGTCAAAATCATAATCGGCACCAAAGTCTTTATACACTTCCATATAAAGCATAGAGGTTGTTTTCTGCCATCCACGGTCACTGGATAAATACAGAGGAAGCTTAGACAATTCCGGATTCGCTTTGGCGAGCATCTTCTGGATAAATTCTTTTGGAAGATACATATCACTGATTAAAACAACAGCTTCACCGTTATGGTATAAATCTAAGCATTTTTGTACATTTTCCGAAACTGGAATTACATTTTCAAGCTCTGCTTCTAATTCCCATTGTTTGAGAAGCTCTACCTGTTCATCATCAAGAGCATAAAGCTCTCTCATTCGCTCAAAAATCTCAGAAAACTGAATCTCTTTACGAAGATCATGACGAGCTTCCTGCGTTTTTGCATAGTATTCACGGACGTTACTTTCGCAATTTTTACGAAGATCTGCATAATTATCAACAAGATGCATTGGAAAGTCTTTTTCGCAGCGTCGCATTTTTTCTTTTACATAGTAAAAGATTCCCTCAGGATCAAGAACCTTTCTTCCGATAAGGGTATCAAAAATATCAAAGCTGTAAAGGTTTCTTCGAACCCGGTCAACCGGCTTGAATTCTAAAGTCTGGTTTACCATATTTTCAAGAGAAGATTCACTTGAGTATTCCCAGAAACGTTTGTGAATTGGATCAAGAACCTCTTTGGAAACTTCGGTAGAGTCATAGTCAGACATTGCCTTTAAAAGTTCATCAAAGGACATACATTTTTGTCCGGCTGTAATCTCATCATAAGGATCTGTAAGATTCTTTTTATAATCTTCAAAGTCATATATATATCTGATATAGTGTGTTACACCTGCATCAAGCATATCGGTAAAGATAGAGGAGTAATCCACGATACCAAGATCAACTTTATCAATGATTTCATAAAAATCATTCTTGTTATCCCAAAAATATAAATAAGGACAATCTTTATAGGTTTCTTTGGCAAGGAGGTACTGTGGATCATTTTCCATGATCGGATGCATCTTAAAAACCATCAGATAATGATAAGCTTTACACACTTCAACCAGACGATCAAGATCAGGAAAAGCGGTAATAAAGATATTATCCTTATTGTCTTTTCGGAAAGTTGGTGCATATACTGCCATTTTTGTATCAGCAGGTAATCCTTTTTCTGCAAAAATATTGTGATCAAATGTTTCGATACGTTCAAAATATTTCTGGTATACACAACGTGGATAACCACCCTTTACGATCTTATCAGAGTCAATCCCACACATTCTCTCGAAATTATCCTGAGTGATCGCAGAGGTAGCAAGGAAAAGCTGATGGTCTCTGTAATAGGAATTATTAGTAATATATTTTTTGGCAAGAGTAGTTGCCAGAATCCCTTCAGTAAGATAACGTTCTACCTGCTTTCCGCCGATACCATGATAAAGATTCAGATATTTGGCATCCTTTAAAGCAGAAGGAAGCAGATTTTTAACCTGCTCGGCTACAAGAACGCCGGTGTGTACCATAGCTTCCTGACCTTCGGGTGTATTTTCGCAGTAGGCTTTATAGCCGAGACTGCGGACTAACTCCATTGTTTCTGTGCTTTGACAGAGCCAGTAGGCGGTAATGTCTTTTCTATATTTATTAATATAAATAAATAAATACTTAGGATTCCCACGAAAATCATCGCTGGCCTGTCCGGCACAGAATGCCCAGACTTTATTTTTATCTTTTTGAGTAATCAACTCTGTGAGAACAGATGTGTTTACGGTTGTTTTTGGGGGTTGTTTAGCCATATTTTTTGCTGCAAAAAGCTTTGCCTTTAATAGCCCTTTTAAACTCATATTTCTATTACCTTTCCTGTAAATATTCATAGTTATGCCTTATTATATCGTTATTTAACGTTCTTTTCAAGTGTTGCCTTTAAACAAGCAAAAATAGATAATTATGGAAATACAAATGCATAATATTTATTTTGAAAAAGCCTGTAAATAGTTATTTTGTTTGATTTTATTATTTTGAAGGGGATTTGCATAAAGCTGTTTTTTATTGAAATGATAAAAAAAATCTGCTATCATGTAGTAGTATTTGATATTTAACAAAACAATATGAAATGATGAATATGAGGATTATAAATTATGAAGTTTTTAATGCGTGCAGCTATGCCGTTTGATTATGTGCCTAGTGTTTCAGATATCTTAGTGAATGATTATCTTGGTAATAATATTGGTAATGTCCTTTTTCAGAACAGTGTTTCACGCTGGCTTATGACAGAGGATACGGAGATTACAAGAATTAAAACCACTCATTTTTTTACAGATGAGGAAATAGAATATTTTAATGCCGAGTACGATATGTTGATTCTTCCTTTAGCCAATGCCTTGCGTACAGATTTTATCAGACAGTTAAAGATTATCACAGATCTGGTTAACCGTCTGGATATGCCTTGTGCCGTTATCGGACTTGGTATGCAGAGAGAATTGAAGGATACAACATGGAATTTTCCATTTGATGAAGTTACGAAAGATTTCTTTAAAGCAGTTTTGAAGAAGTCTGCGATTGTCGGACTTCGTGGAGAGATCACTGCACATTACCTGAAGCATATCGGACTGACTCCGGAAAAGGATTTTACAGTAATAGGCTGTCCTTCTCTTTACACCTATGGTTATGAGCTTCCAAAGCCAGAAGTGAAACAGTTAACGGTAGATACGCCGGTCAGTTTTAATTCAAATGTTCAGAAAGGATTGTATGCTTTTTTAGAGAAGCAGGCAAGACAGTTTAATAATTTTGATTATGTATGTACTTTAAAGAATGAATTACGTTCTTTGTATGCCGGTTATCCTTATCCTAAAAAAGATAAAGAGACGATTGTTCCGGATGCCTTCCCAATTCATTTTGACAGTGATTTTGTAAAGGCAAACAGAGTGGTAGGATTTGTAGATCAGTATTCCTGGCTCAATTTTCTTAGAACAAAGGAATTCTCTTTTGGCAGCCGTATTCATGGAACAATTGCGAATCTTCTTGCCGGTACCCCGGCCTTTATCTTTATCCGTGATGAAAGAGTAGCAGAGCTTGTCGATTTTCATAATATACCACATATGGAATTAAAAGATATTAATGATAAGACTAATATTTTTGATTTACATGAAAAAACAGATTTTACACAGGTTCTACATGGACATAAAGAACGAATAGACCATTTTGTTGATTTTATGGATCAGAATAAAGTTCCGCATCTTCCGGTAGAAGTAATGGGCGAAAGACTTCCTTTTGATGAACGTTATAATGAAATGCATGCAAAAGGAGAGATCCGTCATTTCATTCACCAAAGTCCGGTAGAGCAGCAACGCAGACTGGAAGAATATTATCTGGAAATGTGGAAGGTAACACGTAATTTTGCAAAGCAATATAGAAAAAGCGATAAAAAGGTAGAGTCTCTTACTAAAGAGTTAAAGGCAATTAAGGGAAGTAAGTTTTATAAACTTAACAGGAAGTATCACGCAATAAAGAAGAAATTTAAAAATTAATTAGAAATTTAAAAATGGAGCTGTTTTCAGGCAGCTCCATTTTTAATTGGACATTTCTATTTTCTCATAGGCGATTCTTGGTGAACCGTCTTCTACATAAATAATACCACATTTTTGAAATCCATTTTTACAAATAAGATGTTGCATGATTTGATTATCCTGATGGATATCTATTCGTAAGTGACCGATTTGCTCACTGCAAAATTCTATTATAATTGAAAAAATTCCATGAAGCTTACCGTTTCCTGCAATTCGGTGTAATGTAGCATATGGGGTGTTTTGTAACCATCTTCCCTGTTCAATTCTGGAATATGTGGGGTCTTCTCCGCTAATAAATGCAAACACAGCATGGATTTCT